>NZ_POTX01000154.1 GCF_003236305.1 Micromonospora endophytica
GACCCACCCGATCGCCAAGGAGTCCGCAATGAACCGGATCCGAGCTGGCGCCGTCGCCCTCGCCGCTGCGGCTGTCATGTTCGTCCTCTATCCCGCCCTGCGCCCCTGGCACGACGAGTCCACCGCGACCGGAGCCCTCGCCTCGCTGTCCGCCAGCACCTGGGTGCCCTCGCACACCTTCGCCATGATCGGTTTCATCCTGGTGCCGCTCGGCCTGCTGGCCCTCGCCCAGGCCATCGCCGGCACCGGGTCGGACCGCACCACCATGACCGCCTTCGTCACCAGCACGATCGGCGCCGGTCTGGTGCTGCCGTACTACGGCGCCGAGGCGTTCGGCCTGCACGCGATCGCCCGCCAGGCCGCCGCCAACCCACAGCTCGATCTGCTCGCCCTGGCCGACCAGGTGCGGTACGACCCGATCGCGGTCTCCACCTTCGGAATCGGCCTGCTGATGCTCGGCGCCGGTGCCGCGCTCGCCGCGGTGGCGATCTGGCGCGGCAATCTGCTGCCCCGACTCAGCGGGGTGCCGTTCGCCCTCGGGTTCCTGCTCTTCCTGCCCCAGTTCTTCACCCCGGCGGTGGTCCGGATCTCCCACGGGGTACTGCTCGGCGCCGGGCTGCTCTGGCTCGCCACAGCGCTCTGGCGAACCGCAGTTTCGGCCGGCCCAGCCCAGCGAACCGACCTCGGCCACTGATCGACCGCCTCGGAGCGGAGCACCCTGGCGCGCACCGAGCTGACGATCCGCCCGCTGACGCCCGCTCATGCCGACACCACCACCCGTAGCCCTGCGGCCCCCGGCCGGCCGGCCCCGGTCGACCGGGGGATGATCCGGGTCAGTTCGGCATCAGGCAGCCAGACCTTGACCTCCTTGGGCCGGGCGGCGGCACCCCGGCCCCGGGCCGAGATGGTCACCTCGCGGCGGCGCAACCGGCCCCGGCCCGGCCCGAGCCCGTCCCACACCCCGCGGACCACCTGGAGCATCACGTCCGCCCCGTCCCACCGGCCGTACGGCACGAGCACGCAGCCGCGCTGCCGGGCGCGGGCGGCCAGCCGACTGGCGACCGAGGCGGAGACAGTGGCCGGCACGGCGGCGACCACCACGTCGACCCCGTCGATGAGCGCGGCGACGACGGTGGGCCAGTCGGGTCCGGGCTGCGGCACCAACGCGAGCCGGTCCAGGGCGATGCCGGCCTCGGCCGCCGCACCGGCCCCGAAGGTGGGCAGCCCCACCACGGCACACCAGGAACCGGCCTGGGACGCCTCGGCGAGCAGGGCGAACAGCAGTGACGTGGTGCCACTGGACCGGAGCTGCCCGGCACCTACCGCGATGGTGCTGCCCCGCCGCAGCCCACGGCCGGGCAGCAGCCCGGTCAGCTCGGAACGGACCGGCAGCACCCGATGCCCGCCCGCCGGATCGGGTGCGCTGGCCGGGCGGACCAACCCGGCCAACGCGGCGGAACCGACCACCATGCGGCCCGCCATCGGACCTACCCCCTGTCGTGTCGCCACCGGCCCCGGCCGGTGGATGGTGATCTTCGTGGTGCCGCAGGAAATGTGGTGCGGAAAGAGATGTCGTGCCGGGCGGCGTCCGGCCCCCGGGTCCCGCCGTGACACCGGACGCCGCGGCTCAGGCGACGAGACCGTCGATGGCCGGCTGATGTGTCAGGCCGAGTGCCGTCTCCACCACCGCCACGAACTCCTCGGCGGCGCGGAGCAGGTCGTCGGCCTCCCGGGCGGTGACCACCCGGGGGATGCCGGCCTCGGCGGCGGCGCGCTTGCCGGCACCGAGGGCGAAGTAGGTGGCCCACTCGTCCAGCTCGGGGGCGACGGTGGCGAGCAGGACCCAGACGCTTGTGACGCGGTTACGTCGGGTCGGCGCGGGGCGGGCGCGGGCCGCGAGCACCGCGGCGGCGGCGCGCAGCGCCGCGAGGTGGGCGGCGGCGTACCGCAGGCCGTCGGGGCCGGTCCGGGCGGCCTCGGCGAGACCGTGCCGAGCCACCGTGAGCAGTTGGGCGGGAGTGCGGTGCGGCAGCACGTGCGCGGGCACCGTCGGTGCGGGGGCCGGACTGGTCGGCATGGGTCTCCTCCAGGTGGGCCGGTGCGGGTGGATCGCGCGGTGCAGGACTGCTCCGGCGCGCGAGGCACCCGTGACGGGCGGTGCGGAGGAAGACGCACCAGGTGGGTGGCCGGCCGGGTGCGGAGCTTCCCCACACCACACCCGGCCGGCGTACCGGCGGGTCCGTCGCCCGCCGCCCGGGGGTCGTGGGCGGCGGGCGACGGTCCTGCCTGACGGGTCCCGGACTCGCGACTGCCCGGCGCCCGGTGCGGTCCGCGGTACCGCACCTGTCGGGAGCCGGTGCCGCGAAACACCGCCCCCGAGGAGGTTGGAACGAACGTTCGAGGCAATCGAACACTCGTTCTAACTGCTGCTGACAGTACACCCTGCCGCCGGCGAAAACGCAACGTGTGGCGCGCCGACACCACTGCGGTGTCCGGCCCGCTCACGACACCCGTGGCCGGCTGCGCCGATCACCCGCGTACCGGGAAGAATGACGCCATGCAGTCACACCCCAACGTACGAGCGGTGCAGGACGCGCTCGCCGACGTGGACGCCCGGGACGGTGCCGGCGGCCCCGCCACGGTCCGCCTGCTGCCCGACGCGGTGCACACCGCCGCGGCCGCCGCCGAGGCGCTCGGCGTCGACGTCGGCGCCATCGCCAACTCGCTCATCTTCGACGCCGACGGGACGCCGTTGCTGGTGCTCACCTCCGGCGCGCACCGGGTGGACACCGCCGGCCTGGCCGCCCGGATCGGGGTCACCCGGCTGCGCCGCGCCACCCCGCAGTTCGTCAAGGAACACACCGGGCAGGTGATCGGCGGGGTCGCCCCGGTGGGTCACCCGCACCCCCTGCGCACGCTCGTGGACACCGCCCTGGACAAGTACGACGAGATCTGGGCCGCCGGCGGCGTGCCGCAGGCGGTCTTCCCCAGCACGTACGCCGAGTTGCTGCGGGTCACCGGCGGCACCCCGACCGACGTGGCGTGAACGAGCTGGAGAACGTCCCGGAGCTGGTCACCCTGCACGTGTGGCGGGTGCCCCGCAGCGCGCTGCCCCGGGTGCTGCTCCGGATGGCCCGCGACCCGCGCCGGCTGCGCGCCCTGCCCGGCGTACGGTTCGGCAAGCTGCTCGGCACCGGGACCGGCACCGGTTTCGGGCCGAACGACGCCGACCCGACCCGTTGGGCGGCGCTGACGGTGTGGGAGTCCCCGGCCGCGGCGACCCGGTTCGCCGGCTCGCCCGTGGACCGGGCCTGGTCCGGCATCGCCACCGCCGGGGTACGGCTCGACCTGCGGCCACTGACCAGCCGGGGTGAGTGGTCCGGCCGGCGACCGTTCGGCGAGCCCACCGGAGGGCGGGTCACCGGTCCGGTGCTGGCGCTGACCCGGGCCCGGCTGCGGCCGACCCGGGCACTCACCTTCTGGCGGGCGGTCCCGCCGGTCGCCGCCGCCCTGCGCACCGCGCCCGGACTGCTGGCCCGCTTCGGCGTCGGCGAGGCGCCGCTGGGCTGGCAGGGCACGGTGAGCGTGTGGCGTGACCCGGCGGACCTGGTGGCGTTCGCGTACCGTCACCCGGAGCACCGGGCCGCGATCACCCGGACGGACACCGAGCGGTGGTACGCGGAGGAACTCTTCGCCCGCTTCGAGGTGCGTGACGTGATCGGTGACCGGTCGGTACTGGGATGGGCCGCCGACGGCGACCCGGCGAAGGGTGAGCGGGCATGAGACTGGTGCGGTGGACGCCGGACGACCTGCTGCGGCGGCTGAACGACGTGGTGGCCGTCTACGGCGAGGCCATGGGCTACCGGCTCGACCTGCTCGAGGCGCGTCGCGGCTACATCGCCACCCATGTCCGCCGGCCCGGTTTTCGCGCCGTCGCCAGCCTGACCAGCGAGGGTCACCTGGCCGGCTTCGGCTACGGCTACCTCGGCGGGCCCGGCCAGTGGTGGCACGACCAGGTTGCCCGGGCGCTCGACCCGGCCGCCCGGCAACGCTGGCTGACCGACTGTTTCGAAGTGGTCGAGCTGCACGTACGACCCCCGGCACAGGGGCACGGCCTGGGTGCCGGGCAACTACGCGCCCTGCTCACCATGGCCGAGGGCAGGACCGTGCTGCTCTCCACCCCCGAGGCCGACGAGGCCACCTCCCGCGCCTGGCGGCTCTACCGCCGGTTCGGCTTCGTCGACGTCCTGCGGGACTTCCGCTTCCCCGGTGACGAGCGCCCGTTCGGGGTGCTCGGCCGGGACCTGCCCCTGCCCGCCCCCGAGCACGTCGACCGGTCATGACCAGGCTGGCTCGCGGCTACGCCTGGACGCTGCTGGCCCTGCTGGTGCTGGCCCAGATCGGCTATCCGCTGACCGCCGGGACGACCCGGGCCCGGTTGACCGTGGCCACCGTCGTGCTCGGCTACCTGCTCTCCGTCGGCCACGCGCTGCTGAGCCGGGGTACGCGTACGGCGTTGGCGCTTGTCGCGCTGGCCACCGGCGGCGGGTTAGCCATCGAGGCGCTCGGGGTGGCCACCGGCTTCCCGTTCGGCAGCTACGACTACTCCGGGCAACTCGGCCCGAAGCTGGCCGGGGTGCCGCTGATCATCCCGCTGGCCTGGACCTGGATGGCCTGGCCGGCGTGGCTGGTGGCGACCCGACTGGTCAAGCGGTGGCCGGGACGGATCGCGCTGGCCACCCTCGGGCTGGCCACCTGGGATCTCTTCCTCGACCCGCAGATGGTGGCCGAGGGCCACTGGGTGTGGCGGGACGCCGAACCGGCACTGCCCGGCCTGCCCGGCATCCCGGTCAGCAACTACCTGGGCTGGCTGCTGTTCGCGGTGCTGGTGATGACCGCGCTGCGTCCGCTCGCCGGGCCCGCCGTGGCCGACACCGACGCCCGCGACCACCCGCTGTACGCGCTCTACCTGTGGACGTACGGCGGCAGCGTGCTGGCCCACGCGGTCTTCCTCGACCTGCCCGCCTCGGCGGTGTGGGGCGCGGCCGGCATGGCGCTGGTCGCCGTGCCGCTGGCGGTCACGCTGCTGCGGGAACGCCGGCACCGCGACCGCGACACCGGGCCGGCTCGGCCCCCGGAGCGCAGCACCGAGGCGGACCGGCCGCCGGCCGACGCCGCCACATGATCGGGTTTTCGCTCACCGCGCTCGGCCTCCTCGTCGTGCTGACCGGGCACACAGTGGTCAACGCCGGCCGGTGGCTGCGCCGACCGACCGACCAGCCGGTGACCCGCACCGAACCGGTGACGGTGCTGCTGCCGCTGCGGGACGAGGCCGCCCGGGTCACCCCGTGCCTGCGGGCGCTGCTCGCCCAGCGGGGCGTGCCCGGACTGCGCATCGTGGTGCTCGACGACGGGTCGACCGACGGCACCGCCGACGTGGTCCGCGCGGTGGCCGCCGGCGACCCCCGGGTCACCCTGCTCACCGGCGTCGCCCCACCGCCGGGTTGGCTGGGCAAGCCGCACGCCTGCTGGCAGCTGGCCACCCGGGTCGGGGCGTCGGCCGACGCGCTGGTGTTCGTCGACGCCGACGTGGTGCTCGCCCCGTACGCGGTGGCGGCGGCGGTCACCGAGCTGCGTGCCGCCGGGGCGACCCTGCTGTCGCCGTACCCCCGGATCGTGGTGCGGACCGCGGCCGACCGGCTGGTCCAGCCGCTGTTGCAGTGGCTGTGGCTGACCTTCCTGCCGCTGCGGGCGATGGAACGCTCGTCCCGGCCGTCGCTGGCCGCGGCCGGCGGGCAGTTCCTGGTCGTGGACCGGGCCGGCTACCTGCGGGCCGGCGGACACGCGGCGGTCGCCGACCGGGTGCTGGAGGACATCGAGCTGGCCCGGGCGGTGAAACGCGCCGGCGGCCGGATCGCCCTCGCCGACGGCTCCCGGCTGGCCACCTGCCGGATGTACGAGAACTGGCCGCAGCTGCGCGACGGCTACACCAAGTCGCTCTGGGCCTCGTTCGGGCACCCGGGCAACGCCGCGCTGGTGGTGGCCCTGCTGCTCGTGCTCTACACCGCACCCCCGCTGGTGGCCGTGGCCGCGCTGCTGGCCGGTGCGCCGGCGCTGGCCGGGATCGCCGGGCTGGCGTACCTCACCGGGGTGGCCGGGCGGGTGATCAGCGCCCGAGCCACCGGCGGGCGGGCCTGGCCCGACGCGCTGGGCCACCCCGTGTCGGTCGCGGTCCTCGGTTGGCTGACCCTACGGTCGTACCATCTGCGCAAGCGGCGGCGCCTGTCCTGGCGCGGCCGTCCGGTCGACTAGGGGGGCGCGGCATGGCGCGGATCGTGGTCATCGGTGCCGGGGTGGGCGGGTTGGCCGCCGCCGCCCGGCTGGCCGTGACCGGACATCAGGTGACCGTGCTGGAACGGGCCGAGACCGTCGGCGGCAAGCTCGGCCGGCACACCCGCGACACCGCCGAGGGGTCGTTCCACTTCGACACCGGCCCCAGCCTGCTCACCCTGCCCCAGGTCTTCCACGACCTGTTCGAGGCGACCGGGGCCAAGCTCGACGAGTACCTCGACCTGGTGCCGCTGGACCCGATCGTGCGGCACGTCTTCCCGGGCGGCGGCCCGGTGCTCGACTCCTGCGCCGATCCGGAGGAGTTCGCCGCCCGCATCGGCACGGCCTTCGGCGACCGCGCCGCCGCCGACTGGCAGCGGCTGTGGCGGCGCGCCGCCCGGGTGTGGCGGGCCAGCGAACACGACATCCTGCGCCGTCGGGTCGACTCGCCCCGCGACCTGGCCCGGCTGGCCTGGCGCCTCGGTGACCTGGCCGCGATCCGGCCCGGGCAGAGCCTGCGCGGGTTGGGCCGGGCCCAGCTCGCCGACCCACGGCTGCGGATGCTGCTGGACCGGTACGCCACCTACACCGGCGCCGACCCGCGCCGGGCGCCGGCCGCGCTGGTCGCGGTCCCCTACGCCGAGCTGGCCTTCGGCGGCTGGTACCTGCGCGGCGGGTTGGGCACGCTCGCCGACGCGCTGCTGTCGCGCTGCCTGGACCTGGGGGTGGTGGTGCGTACCGGCGCCACGGTCACCCGGATCGACGCGGTGGGCGGCCGGGTGCACGGCGTACGCGTCGCCGACCAGCACGCCCCGATCCCCGCCGACGTGGTGGTGGCGAACGTGGACGCGCTCACCCTCTACCGGGACCTGCTGCCCGACCCACGCCGGCTGGCCGGCCTCGCCGACCGCAGCCTGGCCGGCTTCGTGCTGCTGCTCGGCGTACGCGGGGAGAGCGGGCTGGCCCACCACAACGTCTTCTTCCCGCGCGACTACGACGCCGAGTTCGACGCGGTCTTCGGCGACCCGGGTCGCGGGGTGCGGGCCCGGCCGGCCACCGACCCGACGGTCTTCGTCACCGTCGCCGACGACCCGACCGCCCGCCCGAACGGCCACGAGGCGTGGTTCGTGCTGGTCAACGCGGCCCGCCAGGGCACCGCCGCCGGGGCGGTCGACTGGCGGCGGCCGGGGCTGGCGCAGGCGTACGCCGATCGGATCCTCGACGTGCTCGCCGAACGCGGCGTGGACGTACGCGACCGGCTGCTCTTCCGCGACATCCGTACCCCGGCCGACCTGGCCACCGCCACCGGCGCGCCCGGCGGCACCATCTACGGCACCGCCGGTGGCCTGCTCCGCCCCGCCAACCGGGGCCCGGCGCACGGCCTCTGGCTGGTCGGCGGCTCCAGCCATCCGGGCGGCGGCCTGCCGATGGTCACCCTCTCCGCCCACCTCGTCGCCGACGCCATCGGCTGGGTGTAAGCAGGGGGCCCCTGTTAACGCCTGGGGTAGAGGAGGGGCCCCCTGTTAACACCAGCGGAGGGCACTCAAGCGGCGTCGATGAGCGCCCGGCGTACCGCGGAGAGCAGTTGCCCGAGCCCGAAGGCGGCCAGCAACACCCAGACCGCGGTGGCCATGGTGATCGTGCCGGCGGCCAGGTCCAGCTGGACCAGCCCGGTCAGTCCGGCCAGCAGCAGCCCGGCCACCGCCACGCAGACCCGGGTGGGCCGCTCCCCGACGGTGACCGCGCCGATTTCCCGCATCCCGGCGGCGACCGCGCGGGCCCGGACGTACTCGTGCAGCCAGGACAGCGCGCCGGCCGCGGCGACCAGTGCGCCAGGCGCGCCGACCAGCCAGAACGCCACCAGCCAGGCCGCCTCACCGAGCCGGTCGGCAAGCGAGTCGTAGACGTACCCGAGGCGGGTCGTCCGGCCGGTGACCACCGCCACCGCCCCGTCGACACTGTCGGCCACCGAGGCGAGCAGCACGAACGCCGCGGCCAGGAACGGCCCGTCGCCCGGCCGGCCCGCGAGCAGCGGTACGCAGAGACAGAGGAGTACCCCCACCACCGTCACCGCGGTGGGGCCGACCCGCAGCCGGCCCAACAGGAAACCCAGGTGGTAGGAGAAACGCAGCCAGCCTCGTACCACAGGAGTGGCGGCGCGGGGATCGAACCCACCGTGCAGCCGCGCCCACGCCGTGGCGTACTCGTTCCAGTTCAGCTGTCTGCCCACCACAGTTCAACCGGCGCGGTGGGGCCGAGGTGTCGCGATCCGGGGACGACCGTGTCGCGATGTCGCGCCCGGGGAGTCACGTCGCGGCGCTCACCCGGAGGTTCTGCCAGATCTGCCGGGTCGCCGTGGACCGGTTGAAGGTGATGAAGTGGATCCCGGGGACGCCCTCGTCGAGCAGCCGCTGACACATCTCGCTGGTCTGCTCGATGCCGAGTTGGCGGATTGCCTCGGGATCGTCGGCCACCCGCTCGAACCGGGCCGCCAGTGCCGGGGGGAAGGGCGCGCCGGAAAGCTGCACCGCGCGTTCGATCGTGCCGATCCGGGTCACCGGCATCACTCCGGCCAGGATCGGCGTGTCGCAACCGGTCGCGGCGACCCGGTCCCGCAGGCGGAGGTACTCGTCGGCGTCGAAGAACATCTGCGTGATCGCGAACTCCGCACCGGCCCGGCACTTGCGGACGAAATACTCGGTGTCGGTGGCGACGTCCGGCGAGCGCGGGTGGCGGTACGGGAAGGCGGCCACGCCGACACTGAAGTCGCCGGACTGGCGGACCAGCCGGACGAGATCCTCCGCGTAGTGCACGCCCTCGGGGTGCGGCACCCACTCGCCGGTGGGGTCGCCGGGCGGGTCACCGCGGACCGCGAGCACGTTGCGCACCCCGGCTCCGGCCAGCCGCCCGATCACGTGCCGCAGCTCGGCCACGGAGTGGTTGACCGCGGTCAGGTGCGCCATCGGCACCAGGGTGGTCTCGGTGGCGACCCGTTCGGTGACCGCCACGGTGGTGTCCCGGGTCGATCCGCCGGCCCCGTACGTGATCGAGACGAAGGACGGGCGCAGCGGCTCCAACTCGCGGATGGCCTGCCAGAGTTGCCGTTCCCCCTGCTCGGTCTTGGGCGGCATGAACTCGAAGGAGAAGGTCTGCGGAGAGGTGCGAACCAGCTCCCCGATGGCCGGGTGCTGGTTCGGAAGGATCGAGGGAAGACCGAGCGCCACGCCACGACTCTATCGGGTGACACCACTCGTCTCACCAGCTTCCCACGGCGGCGACGTCGGGAAGTGTCGTACGCCGGGATTAGCCTTCGGTGCAGCGCGGGGGGTGGCGGAGGCCACACCGGGGGCACGCGCGGGGGTCAGCACCTCGACAGGTGGCGCACGGCTGCGTCTCGGCAGCCGGTCACCGCCACACCGACCCCTTGGAGGAGCGATGCCGCCGTCCCCGCCCGGTCCACCACTCGGCCCGTCGTCGCCGGAGCCGTCGTCGTTCGGGGAGGTGCTGACCCGGTTCCGACTCGCCCGGGGCTGGAGCCAGTCCCGGCTCGCCGCCGAGCTCTGCGCCGTCGCCGGCGTACCCACCTTGAGTCGGCACGAGATCTCACGGTGGGAGCGGCAGCGGCGGCTGCCCGGCCGCTTCTGGCGCTGCTGGTTGGCGAGGGTCCTCGGGTTACCGGCCGACCTGCCGCCTCCCGCCGCCGGCCGCGACCGCCGGGCCGGGCGCCGCGGCACCCCGACCCGGCCGCCGGCCGCCACCCGACGCCGCGGGCCGTGCGCAGCCGCACCACGACCGGCCGGAACGAGGGCGTCCCGACCCGCCGGAACGCCACCGGCTGCGCACCCCGCAACGCAGGCTTCTCGACGCGCCGGAACCGGAACCACTAGCGTCGAGACGTGACCTACGCTGCTCCGGTATCCCCGGTCGACCGCGCCAGCCTGCGCCGACGGGTCGACCAGGCCCTGACTGACTTCCTCGCCCACCGCCGGGCCTGGATGACCGAGCTCGACGATGCCCTGGTGCCGGTTGCCGAGGCCATCGAGGCGTTCGTGCTGGGCGGAGGAAAACGGTTGCGACCCGCCTTCGCCTACTGGGGTTACCGGGGCGCCGGTGGAGTGGACACCGACGCGGTGGTGAGCGCCCTCGCCTCGCTGGAGTTCGTCCAGGCCAGCGCGCTGATCCACGACGACCTGATGGACCGTTCGGACACCCGCCGCGGCGATCCTGCTGGGCGACCTCTGCCTGGTCTGGTCCGACGAGTTGCTGCACTCGGCCGGGCTCGACCCCCGGGCGGTGGCCCGCGCGCGGCCCGACTTCGACGAGATGCGCACCGAGGTCACCGTCGGGCAGTACCTCGATGTGCTGGCCCAGGCGACCGGGGACACCTCGGTGGAGCGGGCGGGGAAGGTCGCCCGCTACAAGTCGGCGAAATACACGGTGGAGCGTCCGTTGCTGATCGGCGCGGCGCTGGCCGACGCCTCCGCCGAGGTGCGCCTCGCCTACTCGGCGTACGGCTTGCCGCTCGGTGAGGCGTTCCAGTTGCGCGACGACGTGCTGGGGGTGTTCGGCGACCCGGCGCAGACGGGCAAGCCGGCCGGCGACGACCTGCGCGAGGGTAAGCGGACCTACCTGGTGGCGGCGGCGATGGAGGCGACCGACGAGGCCGGCCGGGCGCTGCTGCGCGCCGGTCTGGGCGACGCGGACCTGGACCCGGCCGGGGTGGATCGGCTCCGGGAACTGATCTCCACCACCGGCGCGCTGGCCCGCACGGAGCAGCGGATCGTCACGCTCACCGACGCCGCACTCGCCGCACTGGTCACTGTCGACCTGGAGACCGAAGCCCGCCAGGCCCTGTTCGACCTGGCCATCGCCGCCACCCGCCGCGCCGACTGACCCGCCGGGGCGGTGGGGGGTCAGAAACCGAGGGCCTGGGCGCGGCGCTTGATCTCGCGGGCCTGGTCGCCGGCGAGGGCGGTGGCGGGGGTACGACCGGGCAGGCTGTCATCGGGCTCGTAGAGCCAGCGCAGCGCCGCCTCGTCGTCGTAGCCGGCGTCGGCGAGCAGGGTCAACACGCCGGGCAGGTGCTTGAGCACGGTGTGGTTGGCCACCAGGTCGGCCGGGATCCGGCGGACACCGTCGCGGCGTACCGCGATCAGCTCCCGGTCCCGAATCATCTGGTGGACCTTGCTGATCGGCAGCTCGAGCCGCTCAGCGACATCCGGCAGGGTCAACCAGTCGGCGGGGCCGGCCTCGGGCGCGGCGTTCCCGGCAGGTGCGGAGTCGGTCACCACACCACCCTGCCACGCCACCCCTGCCCGGGGCCAACAGCCTCCCGGTGACCACGTTGAGCAGGGCACACCGGGCGCGTCACGGGCAGGGTGAACCCGCTGGCGGCGATGCGGCGGTAGCATCGGTGTTCAACCTTCGTACCCCTGACACATAGACTCCCTGCCGATGGACACACAGGTCGCCGACACGTTGCCGGGCTCGCTGATCGACGGGCGCTACCGCATCCGCGGTCGCGTGGCTCGTGGCGGCATGGCCACGGTGTACACCGCCACCGACGAGCGGCTCGAACGCACCGTGGCGATCAAGATGATTCACTCGACGCAGGGCACGCCGGGCCGCGCCGGGGCAGCGGGTTTCGTCGACCGGTTCACCGACGAGGCCAAGACGATCGCCCGGCTCACCCACCCCAACGTGGTGGCGGTCTACGACCAGGGCACCCACGCCGGATCGCCGTACCTGGTCATGGAGTACGTGCACGGGCGCACCCTGCGCGAGGTGTTGACCGAGCGACGTCGACTCAACCCGGACGAGGCACTGGCCATCGCCGAGCAGATGCTCGCCGCGATCGCCGCCGCCCACCGGGCCGGACTGGTGCACCGCGACGTCAAGCCGGAGAACGTGCTCGTCGCCGAGGCGCCCAGCGGCGGCCCGGCCAACCTCGTCGACGGCGTGGTCAAGGTCACCGACTTCGGACTGGCCCGGGCCGTCGAGGCCAGCACCGACCACGACAGCGGTAACCAGCTGATGGCCACGGTGGCGTACGTCGCCCCCGAACTGGTCACCGCGGGCCGCGCCGACGCCCGTACCGACGTCTACGCGTCAGGCATCGTCCTGTTCGAGATGCTCACCGGCCGGGTGCCGTACGACGGTGACCGGCCGATCGACATCGCCTGGCAGCACGTCGACCGGGATGTGCCCGCCCCGTCGATGCTGGTGCCCGGCCTGCCTCGGGTGCTCGACGACCTGGTGGCCCGCGCCACCAGGCGGGATCCGGTGGGCCGACCCGCGGACGCCGGGGCGCTGCTGACCGAGGTGCAGGCCGCCCGGGAGAGTCTCGCCGGTACGCACAGCCACACCGCCATGCTGCCGTCCCTGGCTGCCGGGCCGGTGGTGTCCGAGCCGACGATGGTGGTGGCCGCGGTCCGCCCGCCGGAGCGGCCGGCCTGGGCGCGAC
Organism: Micromonospora endophytica; assembly: GCF_003236305.1. Classification (GTDB taxonomy): domain Bacteria; phylum Actinomycetota; class Actinomycetes; order Mycobacteriales; family Micromonosporaceae; genus Micromonospora; species Micromonospora endophytica. The sequence goes on from NZ_POTX01000154.1 coordinate 12,794, forward strand.
TGCCGGAGGATGGAGCACCCACCCGGGGCCGACGTCGCGCCGCGCCGGGTCGGGGCGAGGGTGGTCAGGACCTGGCTTCCCGGCTGGCGGGGCTGCGGACCCGGCTGCTGGGCGAGTCGCAGAACCGCCTCGGTGTCGCCGCCGTGGTGGTGGTGCTCGGTGTGGTGGCCGCCCTTGGCGGCTGGTGGTACGGCGTGGGCCGGTACACCGACGCGCCACAGCTGGTGAGCATGAGCAAGGCGCAGGCGGAGCAGGCGGCCTCCCAGGGCGGCTTCACCCTGCGCTACGCCGACCCGCGCTACGACGAGCAGGTGCCGCGCGACGGTGTGCTCTCCCAGGACCCGGCGTCGTCCGCCCGGATCGTGCGGGGCGGCACCATCACCCTGACCCTCTCCCTCGGTCCGGAGAAGTTCCCCCTGCCGGACGTGGTGGGCAAGGAGTTCGAGCTGGCCGAGGCGGATCTGGTCAGCGCCGAGCTCAAGGTCGTCAAGGGCACCGCCCGCTTCGACGACGGCCTGCCCGAGGGTGTGGTGGTGGCCACCAAACCCGAGGCGGGCAAGGAGGTCAAGCCGGGTCAGGAGATCACCGTCATCCTCAGCAAGGGTCGGGCACCGATCACCGTGCCGAACCTGGTCGGCAAGAACCTCAACGAGGCCCGCGCCCAGATCTCGCAACTCGGTCTGGTGCTCGTGGAACCGAACTACAAGGAGTCCGACAAGCCCCGCGACGAGGTGCTCGGGCAAAGCCCGGCCGATGGCAGCGGAGTGGAGCGGGGTGCCCAGATCCGGCTGGAGGTCAGCGAGGGTCCGCCTCTGGTGACCGTGCCCCGGGTCATCGACCTGCCATGTCAGCAGGCCAAGCAGACGTTGGAGAGCCAGGGCTTCCAGGTGACCGTGCAGTTCAACCCGAACGCGGTCGCCCGGTTCCAGAACCCGCCGGAGAACGCCCAGTTGGCACCGGGCAGCCAGATCACCATCGGATGCTTCTGATGCCCGACGCAACTCCCGGCCACCGGCCGGTCGGTTCGCACACGCCCACCTCCGGCGGGTTGGCCAAGGCGGCACTGCCGTACCTCGACGCCACCGGCTCCCAGGTGGCCCAGGTCTACGTCGGCAACTCCCGCGGCTGGGCCACACCGGCGGGCAACCCGGCTCAGGACGCGCTGTTCCGCGACGGCTGCGCCGAGCGGGACGTAGCTGTCTACATCCACGCGTCGCTGCTGGTCAACCTGGGTTCGCCGACCGCCGCCACGGTCGAGAATTCGGTGCGGACGCTCGACCACGCGCTGCGCCGTGGGGCCGAGATCGGTGCCCGCGCGGTGGTCTTCCACGCCGGCAGCGCGGTGGACGCCGGGCACGCCGAAACGGCCATGCGGCAGGTACGCGAGTCGCTGTTGCCGCTGCTGGACTCGGCCGCCGCCACCGGCGGACCGATGCTGCTCGTCGAACCGAGCGCGGGCGGCGGCCGGTCACTGGCCTGCCGGGTGGAGCAGCTGGGGCCGTACCTCGACGCGGTGGATCGCCACCCCTGGCTCGGTGTCTGCTTCGACACCTGCCATGCCTGGGCGGCCGGGCACGACCTGGCTGCCGAGGGCGGCATGACCGAGACGCTGGACACCCTGGTGGCCACCGTCGGCGCGGATCGGCTGCGGCTGGTGCACGCCAACGACTCGAAGGACCTGTGCGGCTCCACCCGCGACCGGCACGAGAACATCGGCAAGGGCATGATCGGTGAGCCGGCCTTCGCCGAGCTGATGCGCCATCCCGCCACCGCCGGCGTACCCGTCCTGGTGGAGACCCCCACCGAGCGTCACGAGGGCCACGCCACCGACATCACCACCCTCCGCCGCCTAACCACCCCCTAACA
>NZ_POTX01000155.1 GCF_003236305.1 Micromonospora endophytica
GCCGGGGGCGGCTCGACGATCCGGCTCACCCGGGGCAGTTCCGATGCCGGCAGCCCGATCCAGAAGTCCAGGCCCAGTGGCGCGGCGATCTCCTCGGCGAAGTAGTCGCCGAGGCTGCGCCCCGAGACCCGGCGGACGACCTCGCCGACCAGCCAACCGTAGGTGAGGCCGTGATAGCCGTGGGCGGTGCCGGGTGTCCAGACCGGAGCCTGCCGGGCCAGGGCGCGCACCACGGGATCCCAGGACCGGATGTCGGCGAGGGAGACCGGGGTGTCCAGGGCGGGCAGGCCCGCCTGGTGCGACAACAGCCACCGCACCGGGATGCCCTCCTTGCCCGCGGCGGCGAACTCCGGCCAGTAGGCGGCTACGGGCGCGTCCAGGTCGAGTTCCCCGCGTTGGGACAACAGGTGGGCGCAGGCGGCGGTGGCGCTCTTCGTCGTCGAGTAGACCACTTGCAGGGTGTCCTCCCGCCAGGGACGGCCGGTGTCGGGATCGGCCACGCCAGCCCAGAGATCGACCACCGGTCGTCCGTGGCGGTACACGCAGACCGCCGCCCCCACCTCCCCGTGGGTGGCGAAATTTCGGGCGAACACCTCGCGTACGCCCTCGAATCCCGGTGCCACCGTGCCCTGCACATCCATCACTGCCGCTCCTCCCTGTCGATCGAACGCTCGGCAGGCTATCCGGACCGATGGCGGCAGGCAACCCGGACTACTTTGGTCAGGATCTCCTGACATAGTTATCCTCCCCTGCATGCAGATCCAGCTGGATGAGGTGCCGGGGCACGCCGGCTCGCTTGTCGTACGGCTGCCGGACGGTGCGTTGGTGCCGGCCGACCAGTCAGGGGCCGACGCCGTCGCGGTGCGGGCCCACTGCTCGTGCGGCTGGAGCGGAGCCGGCGACTATCCGCCCGGCGAGACGGGTCGGATGTCCGCGACCTCGGACTGGGTCGCCCACATGAAGCCGTTCTGGGCCGCCGCGCCGCCGGCCTGGCTGGTGAACCGCTCCGACAGCCTGCGCGACAGCGTCGCCGAACTTGCCGGCGCCTGGCCGTTGCAGGCGCTTGCCGTCCTCGCCCAGGTCGAACGCTGGCAGCAGGATCTGGTCACGGCGGCGGTCACCGAGGCGCGGGCGGCGGGCAGATCGTGGGCCGAGATCGGCGCGGCCCTCGGCGTCACCAAACAGTCCGCCCACGAGCGCTTCAGCAACCCCACCCCCAAACCCAGGAAGCGCCCCTGACGCGCGCCCTCGACTGCGCACGGTGCGGCGGGCGTCACCGGGGGGTGACGCCCGCCGCGCGGGGAGGGTGATCAGGTCAGCGGAGCCAGCCGAAGCGCTTGACGATCGGCAGCCGGGCCCAGGTGCGGCCGAGGCCCCAGGTGTCGCCCGCGTTGGTCACCGCGATCAGGGCGAGCACCCCGGTGTACACCAGGTGGTCGTCCATGAAGGGGTTGTTCTCGGGAGGCAGGACGGCGGTCCACATCAGCACCAGGAGCAGGCCACCCGCAGCGGCGGCGACCCGGACGCCGATGCCGAGCAGCAGCGCGGTACCGATCGCGGCCAAGCCGATCATGAACAGCCAGTCGGCCCAGGCGGCACCGGCGATCCCCTGGTAGAGGTCCTGGAAGGGGCCAGTCGCGCCGAAGGTCAGGAAACCCTTGGTCGGGCTGCCCCCGTTGATCCAGGCGTTCTTGCCCTCGGTGGCGAGCCCCAGGCCGAACAGCTTGTCCAGGAAGGCCCAGAGGAAGATCCAGCCCAGTGCCAGGCGGAGCCCGGCGAGCAGGTAGCGGGCGGCCCGCGTCCCGGTGGCCCTCTCCCGAACGGTCCCGGCCCCCGGGGTGTTGGTGGCGGCGGTGTTCCGCTCCATCATGGCGGTCATGGTCTCCACGTCCCTTCGCTGCTTCGCACCGCGGTCCCGGTGGCATCTTCATTGGACGCCTGCGGGGTGGGGCGCCGGCAGGGCCGACCGGGCCGGGACCGGACGGGACCTTGGACCCCTCTGTGCCGGGACCATCCGGCCGCACCCGTCGACTTCTTCGGGCCCCCCGCGAAGGCGGCGGGCAGCGGCCGACCGTGCGGACGGCGGGCAGACCACCACGAAGGCGGCGGGCATGATCGCCCTCCTAGACTCGAGCGGTCGGCGGCAGGATTGAGTGGGGACGACGATGACCAGTGATGAGGGCTCCTGGCTGTCGATGGTTGCGGCCGGGGCCGGACGTGGCGACGTGCTGACTCACGCGGGGCGGCGGATGCACCTCGGACTGCGGTTGGTTGATCTGGTCCGGCGTCGTCCACCCGGTCTCACCGGCCATCAGTGGAACACCGCCGGCCGCACGCAGCTCGACCTGGTGGTGTGTGCGCAGGAGACCGGTCGGCCGGAGTTCGCCGTGGAGTTCCGGCCGCCACCGCCCGACGCGCCCGCCCGCCGTGCCGAGCGGGTCGTGAGTTCCGTCGCCGCCGCCGTTGGTCTACCGGTGCTGCGGATCGTCTCGACCACCCTGCGGGCCGCCGAGCACGGGCCGGCGGTCGTCGCGTACGTCATCGATGCTCGGCGGTACGCCGAGGGCGCGGCCGGATTGGACATCGCGGCTGTCGGTTTCCGCGACATCGTGGGCCGGCTGCCCGACGGGCGGACCGGCCCGGTGAACGACCTCGGCGCGCTCGCCCGGGCCGAGGCGGTCGAGGCGTACGTGGCGCGCCGGCTGGCCGACCCGATCCTGCGCGGGCTGCACGTGTCCTGGGTGCACGGCCCGGCCGAGGGCTGGAGCTGGGTGGAGGCGCGTCCCGGCGAGTGCTTGGTGGAGCGGGTGTCGGTGCAGGCGCACCGACTCGCCCTCGGGGTGGACCCGGCGCGCTTCGCCGAGGACCTCGCCGCCCTGGGGATCGGGGACCGGCTCCGTCGGCCTGATCTCGGCGGGAGGACCCTGCTGCCTCGGGAGGAACTGCTCGGCGACATTCGGCGGCTACGGGATCGGCGGGCCGAACTCGTGGACGACTTCGCCTACGACCATCTTTGCCAGGACTGAAGCCCGCCCGACGGCGGGCTCGGGTAGCGGGTGCCGGCGGCCCGAAAAAAATGTCAGGTTCTTTGAACCTCCGTCACGCCGGCCCCGTACCTCACCGGGAATGGACAGGATCTCGCCACCCCGCACCGGCAGGCGCGGGAGACGGTGCGGAAAGGGCATCGTCGGTAGTCGACGTGCCACCGGCGCGTTCGGATGTCCGCCGAGCGTGCCACCACGATTCCGTTCGGTCCGTCGAGTCACGAATCAGGTACCGGATCGAGAAGGAGAGCAATTCGATGCGCAGGTCCCCCCGGTCGCGCCGACCATCCGGTAACGCGCGGACCAAGCGACTTCTGGCCGTCGGTGCCACGCTCGCCGTTTTTGGTGGCGTGGTCGCCGTGACCCAGATCTCGTCGGCCGGTGACCGACGGCCCAACAAGCAGACCCGGCCGGTATCGGCCGAATGCGTGGCGCCGAGCCCCGGCGCCACCGCGCCGACGGCTCGCGGTGCCACCACCACCCGTACCTTCCAGAACGGTCGTTGGGTGACCAACCACTGGGGCGACGGGCAGCAGACCGTGGAGGAGTGCCAGGAGACCCGCAACGGCACCGGCGGCGCGACCACCGGCGCCGTGGCCGTCGCCTGCCCGGATGTGGTGAGCCGGCTGCCGCAGGTGCCCGACCGGGCCCGTGCCGAGGTGGACCGCAACCTGGCCCAGTTGCAGACTCAGATCACCGAGGCCGACCAGCGCCTCGCCGCCGAGGGCAACAAGGGCGAGGCGTTCATCAACAACACCATCCTCGGCCCGCTGGCCAGCAAGCGTCGGGCGACCCTCGACCGGATCACCATCGCCATCGACCGGTTCGGCCCCCGGCCGCGCGGTCTGGCCGACCTCGCCACCTGCCAGGTCCAGCCGGTCAACAACAACAACGGCGGCAACACCGGCGGCAACAACGGTGGGAACAACGGCGGCGGCAACAACGGCGGGAACAACCCCAACAACGGCAACAACGGCCTTGAGGTGCTCGCCAACAACTGCGAGAACAGCCAGCTCCAGCCGCACGACGGTTTCCAGAACGGCAACCGCTGCATCAGCACCGCCTTCGGTGAGGTGGGTGCCGCGGCCAACAACCCGTCGTTGCTGATCACCGAGTTCCCGCAGCAGGTCAACCAGAACCAGGGCTTCACGTTGCGGGTCAGCACCCGCAACCTCGTCCGGGACCGCTTCCTCCCGGCCGGCCAGGGTGGCTACTACCTGGAGAGCTCGCTGCTCAACGGTGAGGGGCTGACCCGCGGTCACTTCCACACCGCCTGCCGGATGCTGAACAACACCAACGAGGCCCCCGCGCCGGAGCCGGTGCCGGCATTCTTCGTCGCCACCGAGGACGGTGGTGGCGGTCGCCAGCCGGACAGCGTGGTCATCCAGGTTCCGGGTCTGCCGCAGTCCGGCACCGCGCAGTGCGCGGTCTGGGCCGGTGACGGTTCGCACCGCATCCCGATGGCGGAGCGGGCCAACCAGACCCCCGCCTTCGACGCGGTGCGGATCCAGGTCAACTGATGCGCTGACCGACACGAACTCGTGGGGCCGTCCGGAATCACTCCGGGCGGCCCCACGACGTTTCTGGCGGCGTACGGTGCGCCGGACCCACCACCGGGCGGTGGTGAGCCCGGTTCGACTCAGCGGTTCTTGTACGCCTCGACCACCTCGACCGGGATGCGACCCCGCTCGGAAATCTTGTAGCCGTTGCTGACCGCCCATTCCCGAACGGCCCGGTTCTGCTCGCGGTTCATTCCCGGTGTGGTCGCGCCGCCGCCACCGCGTCGAGGGCTCCGGGTAGCCTCCGCACCGCCACGGCCGAGCCGACGGCCGGCATTGATAAACGGGTCGAGCGCCTTGCGCAGGACACCCGCGTTCTCATCAGAGACGTCAATGGTGTAGGCCACGCCATCCAGGCTGAACTCGACCGTCCGGTCGGCCTTTCCGCCGTCGAGGTCGTCGGTAAGGACCGTGATTACTTTTCTTGCCATTGCCGATTACTCCTTGTGTTCGGGGGGTGTGGTCAAATTTTGACGCATCGGTCGGCAATTGCGCAACAAAAGCCATGTGTTACCGCCCGCGTTTTGCGTGACGCCGAAATCCCGATTCCGTGACGGGCCGTCGGGATGTCGGGCGACTGTCGCCGGTGGTCGGGTCCGACCAAGCGTTGCTTCGTGTCCTGAGTCACAACGAGGAACACCGGTGGCTCGTCTCGCCTTGAGCCTGACACGCTCAACTCAACGCGATAGTAGGTGTTCGATGGCAACCTTTCCGGTACTTCCACTGACCGACGCCGTGCTGCTGCCCGGCATGGTCATCCCGGTGACCCTCGACCCGACCATCCAGGCCGCCGTCGACGCGGCCCGCGCCACCGGTGACCGCAGGCTGCTCGCCGTGCCCCGCCTGGACGGCGAGTACGGCCCCGTCGGCGTGATCGCCACCATCGAGAAGGTCGGCCGGCTGCCCAGCGGCGAGCCGGCGGCCGTGATCCGTGGCCTCGTCCGCGCCCGCATCGGCTCCGGCGTGCCCGGCCCCGGCGCGGCGCTCTGGGTCGAGGCGACCGAGGTCGACGAACCCGCCCCGGCCGGCAAAGCCCGGGAACTCGCCCGCGAATACCGCGCCCTGGTGACCTCGGTGCTTCAGCAACGGGGTGCGTGGCAGGTCGTCGACGCGGTGGAGCGGATGACCGACCTGTCCGAACTGGCCGACTCGGCCGGCTACGCGCCCTGGCTCAGCCTGGCCCAGAAGACCGAACTGCTGACCGCGCCGGACGTCACCGCCCGGCTGGAACTGCTCGTCGGCTGGGTCAAGGAGCACCTGGCCGAGCAGGAGGTCACCGAGCAGATCAACGCCGACGTCCGGGAGGGGCTGGAGAAGTCGCAGCGGGAGTTCCTGCTGCGCCAACAGCTCGCCGCGATCCGCAAGGAACTCGGCGAGGACGCCCCGGACGGCTCCGCCGACTACCGGGCCCGCGTCGAGGCCGCCGACCTGCCCGAGCAGGTACGCGACGCGGCGCTGCGCGAGGTCGGCAAGCTGGAACGGGCGAGCGACGCCTCCCCGGAGGCGGGCTGGATCCGTACCTGGCTCGACACGGTGCTGGAGATGCCGTGGAGCACGCGTACCGAGGACAACACCGACCTGGCCGCGGCGCGGGCCGTGCTCGACGCCGACCACGCCGGACTGTCCGATGTGAAGGACCGCATCCTGGAGTATCTCGCGGTGCGCAACCGGCGCGCCGAGCGTGACCTCGGCGTGGTCGGTGGCCGCGGCTCCGGCGCGGTGCTCGCCCTCGCCGGTCCGCCCGGTGTCGGCAAGACCAGCCTCGGCGAGTCCGTCGCCCGGGCGCTCGGACGCAAGTTCGTCCGGGTCTCCCTCGGCGGCGTCCGCGACGAGGCCGAGATCCGGGGACACCGGCGCACCTACGTCGGCGCGCTGCCCGGCCGGATCGTGCGGGCCCTGCGCGAGGCCGGCTCGATGAACCCGGTGGTGCTCCTCGACGAGGTCGACAAGCTCTCCGTGGGGTACGCCGGCGACCCGGCCGCCGCCCTGCTGGAGGTGCTCGACCCGGCGCAGAACCACACCTTCCGGGACCACTACCTGGAGGTCGACCTCGACCTGTCCGACGTGCTCTTCCTGGCCACCGCCAACGTGGTGGAGGCCGTCCCCGGACCGCTGCTGGACCGGATGGAACTGGTCAACCTGGACGGCTACACCGAGGACGAGAAGGTCGCCATCGCCCGCGACCACCTGCTGCCCCGGCAGCGGGAACGGGCCGGGCTGACCGCCGACGAGGTCGACGTGGACACCTCCGCGCTGGGCCGGATCGCGGGGGAGTACACCCGGGAGGCCGGCGTACGACAGCTGGAACGGGCCCTCGCGAAGATCATGCGCAAGGTCGCGGTCGCGTTGACCGACGACCCGGCGCCGGTCCGCGTCGGCGCGGACGACCTGGTCCGCTACCTGGGCCGGCCGAAGCACACGCCGGAGTCGGCGGAGCGGACCGCGGTGCCCGGCGTGGCCACCGGACTGGCGGTCACCGGCGCCGGGGGCGACGTGCTCTTCATCGAAGCGACCAGCATGGAGGGTGACCCGGGGCTGACCCTCACCGGTCAACTCGGCGACGTGATGAAGGAGTCGGCCCACATCGCCCTCTCCTACCTGCGCGCCAACGGCCGCCGGCTCGGCCTGGACCCCAATGCCCTCGCCGGGCGGCGGATCCACCTGCACGTGCCAGCGGGCGCGGTGCCCAAGGACGGCCCCAGCGCCGGCATCACCATGGTCACCGCCCTGGCGTCACTGGTCAGCGGTCGGCCGGTCCGCCCCGAGTTCGGGATGACCGGCGAGGTCACGCTCTCCGGCAGGGTGCTGCCCATCGGCGGGGTGAAGCAGAAACTGCTCGCCGCGCACCGGGCCGGACTGACCGAGGTGATCATCCCGGCCCGTAACGAGCCAGACCTCGACGACCTGCCCACCGAGGTACGCGAGGCGCTGACCGTGCACACCCTGGCCGACGTCGCCGACGTACTCGCCCTGGCGCTGCGCCCGGCCGAGATCGACCCGGCATCCCTCACCGACGACCACCTCACCGCCGCCTGAGGTGCAAGGAGGGGGCCCTTGTTAACGCATTCTGCATAGCAGGGGCCCCTTCTTAACAGAAGTTCCCCGCGAACCGGCGCCACCGTTCAGGCTGGCGTCGGTTCGCCGCACCACGTGCCGACAGGGTGAGAAGGGTTCCCTTCTATACACGAGGCGTTAATAGGGGACCCCTCCTTACACCACACCGTCAGTGGGAGTCGTCGCGGTCGCGGCGGACGGTGACCTTGCGACCTTTGATGGTGCTGCCGCGCAACCCGGCGATCACCTCGTCGGCTACCGCGATCGGCACCTCGACCAGGGAAAACCGGTCGGCGATCTCGATCGAGCCGATGTCCCGGCCCCGGATGCGGGTTTCTCCGGTGATCGCACCCACCAGATCCTGCGGGCGTACCCCGGCGCGCCGGCCGAGGCCGATGAAGACCTGGGTGGTGCCGCTGGTGCGGGGGCGCGACGGGCGGCGCTCGCCCCGGGCCTCGTACGCCGGGCGGGTCTCGCGGGACGGGCGGACCGCGACCTGCGGGATCTCCTCCTCGGCCTCCTCGGTGCCGGGCAGGGTGGCCTCGTGCGCCAGCTTGACCGCGGCGAGCGCCACCTCCATCAGGTCGAACTCGTCGCTGAGCGTCTCGACGATCACCCGGAAGGAATCCAGGTCGTCTTCGAGCAGGCTCTCCCGCAGCGCGGCCTGGGTCAGTTCCAGCCGGCGGGTACGCAGGTCCGCCACGGTGGGGATCTTGTCGATGGTGATCCGTTGCCCGGTGACCCGCTCGATGGTCTTGAGCATTCGGTGTTCCCGCGGCTCGGCGAGGGTGATCGCCACCCCTTCCCGGCCGGCCCGGCCCACCCGGCCGATGCGGTGCACGTACGACTCCGGCGCGGACGGCACGTCGTAGTTGACCACGTGGCTGAGCTGCTCGACGTCCAGCCCACGGGCCGCGACGTCGGTGGCGACCAGCAGGTCGGCGGTGCCGGAACGCAGCCGACCCATCACCCGGTCCCGCTGTTCCTGGCTCATCCCGCCGTGCAGCGCCTCGGCCCGGTAGCCGCGCCCGTTCATCGTCTCGGTGAGCCGGTCGACCTCCTCCCGGCTGCGGCAGAACACGATCGCCGCGGTGGGTGACTCGACATCCAGCACCCGGCCCAGGGCGGCCGGCTTGTGCGCCCGGGCGACCAGGTACGCGCTCTGCCGCACCCGGGGCGCCTCGCCTGCCACCGGCTGCTCCCGGGCGATGAGGATGCGTACCGGGTCGGTCAGGTGAGCTCGGGCCATCCCGTCGATCCGGGCCGGCATGGTTGCCGAGAAGAGCACCGTCTGCCGCTGCTCCGGGGTGTGCTCCAGGATCGCCTCGATGTCCTCGGCGAAGCCCATGTCGAGCATCTCGTCGGCCTCGTCCAGCACCACCGTGTTGAGGTTGCCCAGCCGCAGCGTGCCCCGGGCGATGTGATCCAGGGCCCGACCCGGCGTGGCCACCACCACGTCGACCCCCATGTCCAGGGCCCGCAGCTGCCTGCCGATCGGCTGCCCGCCGTAGATCGGCAGCACCCGGGTCCCGAGGTCCTTGCCGTAGCGGTGGAACGCCTCGGAGACCTGCACCGCCAACTCGCGGGTGGGCACCAGCACCAGCGCGAGCGGATCCCCGTCGGAACGGTGCGCGGGCATCCGGTTCAGCAGCGGCAGGGCGAACGCGGCCGTCTTGCCGGTCCCCGTCGCCGCCTGCCCGAGCAGGTCCTGGCCGGCCAGCAGCGGGGGGATCGCCTCCCGCTGGATCGGCGTGGGCTCCTCGTAGCCGAGCGCGGCGAGCGCGGCGAGCAGCTCGGCTCGCAGGCCGAGGTCCGCGAAGAGTGGCGAATCGGTGATGTGATCCGGGGGTACGGGCGTGGAACTCATGGGGTCAAGCCTTTCATCACGTCCTTACCCGCGCTGCGGCGACCACCGGACATGTGGGCGGGACCGCCACGGTGGCCCTGCCGTACGACCTACGGCCCACCCGGCGGCCCCGGGTTGCCTGCGTCAACTGGTGAGTATCGCCATGATGATGGTGATTCCCAGCACGGCGTCGAGGACGGCGCACCACTCGGCGTAGGCGCGTGGCACCACCCGGCGGGTGCGGTGGTGAATCCAGTCCCAGCCGGAGTGGGCCAGCCAGCCGAGTGCCACGAGCCACTGCCCGACGGTGCCACCCGAGAGCGCGGCGACCAGGGCCAGCGCCGACCAGACCACCAGGCCGACGAGCTGGGTCCGCAGGTTGCCACGCCCGCGCCACTGCCGGCGGACGGTGCCGATGGCCAGGTAGCCGGCCGGCAGGACCAGCAGGGTGTACGCGCCCAGCAGTGCCGGTGAGGTCAGGTTGTCAGCGGTCATCAGCAGCGCCAGCCCAGCCGGCCAGCGGTGCGCCAGCATCCGCGCCAGCGGGTGTCGCGGAGCGGGGCGGGTGACCGGGTGCCGGGCGTACTCGGCACGCCGCCGCAGCACCGCGGCCGCCATCGCCGGCACCATCAGCAGGTGGACGCCGGCCAGCAGGGTGTGCTCGTCGAGCAACCCGATCTGGTACGGGACGAACAGCAGCACGACCGGCGCGTACATGGCTGACACCAGCTCGCCGATCGCGGCGGCGGAATGCCCCCGGTACGCCATCCAGAACGCCATGCCGGCGCTCATGTCGGTGGCCATCAGCAGCGCGCCGACGCCGGGTGACGCCGGGGGCAGCCCGAGCGCCGTACCGAGTGCGGCCCGCGCCGGACCGAGCAGCAGCATGCCGGCGACCATGGCCAGCGTCATCTCCAACAGGTGCCGCAGCAGCGGCCGGGACCGGAGGTGTCGCGCCGGCCCGGCCGGGTGTCCGGGAATTGTCGGGGCGGCGGAGGTCAGCTCTGTCATGCCACCGAGCGTCGTGGCGGGCGGGCGCGGGGACCAGCCACCCGGTGTCACCGGTCGTCCGGGCGCGACGCCCGGCCGGACCGGGCACACCGCTGCTTCCACCGGTACGACGACCGCCCTACCCTGACGGTCGTGGTGCTGGCCTGCTCGACCCCGACGACCGTGGTGCCGGACGCCACCGTCGCCCGCCGGGCGCACCTCTCCGCCGGCACGGTCCGCAACTACCTGGCCATCGCCGTGCAGAAGCTGGGCGTCGACAACCGCGCCGAGGCGGTCCGCCTCGCCCGGGAACACGGCTGGCTGTGAACCCGGCTGGGCGGGACCCGGTCGGCGAGCCGGTGCCCGGTCGGACTCAGTCGCAGTGGGCGGTCATCGGCCGGGGCAGATCGTCGAAGTCGTCGCCCCAGGGCAGTTGGCCGACGACCGTGCCGTCCTCGTCGATCGCGATCGGCTCGACGGTCCGGCCGGAAACCGTGGGCAGTACGGTGATCACCGTGCCGTCCTGCCAGACGGTGGTGCCGTCGCCGGTGCCGAGCACCTGCCCGGCCGAGTTGACGTCGACGGCAGACGCGTCGGGAACGACGCGTACCAGATCGCCGTCGGTGGCGTTCCATTCGAGCAGGTCCGGGCCGCTGCTACCGACGATCGTGTCGCCGCTGATCGCGCGCGGAAACACGTTGGTGAAGGAGGAGGGGCTCGCCAGCGTGGTCCAGGTGCCGTCGGGATGCCGGACCAGGCCGGCGTGGGGACGGGTCGAGTCGATCACTGCCCACGCGATGATGGTGCCGTCGGCGGCGATCCCGGTTGGCTCCGCGTAGCCGGCGAACGGGCCGGTGAGCAGCTCATAGGTCCCGGGTGCAGCGGCCGGCCAGCGGATCAGCCGGCCGTAGTTCAGGGTGCCCAGGATGTCGCCGTTGGCGGAAACGTCGGTGGCCGTGCCGGAAGTGCCGGCCGGCACCGGCAACGGCTCCCAGGCGCCGGAGACCCAACGACCCGGACCACGGCTGAACAGACCGGTCGCCTTGTCGCCGACGACGACGCCCGCGTTCACGTCGCGTGCCGTGATCCCGGCACCGAGCACCTCGACGGTGGAGCCCTGCCAGCGGATCGCGTTGCCGAGATCGTCCGTGCCGACGTAGCTGCCGTGCCCGTCGGAGGCGTGCACCGTGGCCCAGCGTGCGCCGGTGGGCAGCGGCAGGTCGCTCCAGGCGCAGTCGGCGTCGGCTCTGGCGGGCGCGGCCCAGGTCAGGGCAAGCCCGATCGCGACGCAGGTGAGCGTGGCGATGCGACGCATCCGTATCATTCGTCCCCCATTCCGAGTGATCGTGATCGAACTCTATTGCATCGATGCGACGTTCGCGGTCCCGTCGGACCGCGCATCGGTCGGCTCGACGGGCCGGCTGCCGACGTCGCGACGACCGGTCGGGGGCTTCGCGTCCGGATGGCGGTCGTTCGAGGGGTCGAGGCGTGTCCTGACCTCTTCCGAGGAATAAGGGAGGCTTGTTCGGACTCCTCCCTTCTCGCGTGATTACGGTGTCGCAGAGGGTGACATACGCCGTGATGTCGCGACGGAGAGAGGACCCGACCATGCGTGTGCCCAGCCGTAGCCCGAGACAGCAACCGGGCCCACCAGCCCCGGCCCGCCGCCGCGCGCAGGCCGGACGGCCGCAGCCGACCGCCACCGTCGCGCCGGACCTGGCGGCGTACCGTGCCGCCGTGGCCGACCTGCTGGTGGAGGTCGGCGCGCTGACCGGGGCCGGCAGCACCAACGCCCGTCAGGTGCTCATCGACCAGCGACTGCGCGAACCGGCCATCGCCGCGGTGCTCGACGCCACCGCGCAGGGGCTGGTGGGCGCGCGGGAGACCCTGCTGCTGGAGATGGCCCGCTACCAACCCAACGCCCGCAGCTCGGCCGGTGACCTGACCGCGCTCATCCGCATCTATCTGCTCTCCCGCATCGACGTGATGTGGTGGCGCGACGCGACGATGTTCCGCACCGACGTCGAGGTGCGGCACACCCCGGAACTGGTGGACCTGGAGTGGCTGCGCCGCCGGGATCTGCTGCGCTTCCGCTACACCGAGCAGCCTCGCACGATCATTGGCCGGGGCGTACGGGCGCTGCGCCGCCGGGTCGCGCCGGACGCCACACCGCGCACCGCCGGCCTGCTGTTCCGCCACGCGCGCCGGGAAATCATCGCGCTGCTCAACGACATCGGCCGCGAGTTCGCCGCCGCCGCGCCGGCGGGCACCGGGCCGCTCTGGGTGACCAGCCTGGTGCGCAGCGCCGAGCACCAGCACCGGTTGCGCCGCCTCGGGTACGCGGCGATGGTGCCCAGCGGACACTGCCTGGGCTGGGCGGTGGACGTGGAGATGGAGTGGTTCCGCCGCTTCGGCGCCCGGGACGTGCTCGCCGAGCTGCTGCTGCACCGGCAGCGGGCCGGTGAGATCAACGTGGTCGACGAGGGCCAGGCCTGGCACATCTGCCTGGCGCCCGCCGCGACGCTGCGGCTGCGCCGGGCCTACGAAGCCGAGATGGGGATCTGAGCGATGTGCGGCATCGTGCTCAGCCTCGGCCCCGAGGCGGACCCGGCGATCTTCCGGCGGATGCTCGGCACACTCACCCCGCGCGGCGAGGTCACCGAGACCCGGTACGAGACGGGCCTGCTCGCCGGTACCCGACGCCTGCGGGTGGTGGACCGGGACCGGGCGGTGCAGCCCTGGGTCTCGGCCGACGCGCGGTGGCTGCTCTGCTACAACGGCGAGGTCTTCAACCACCACCAGCTGCGCGCCGAGTTGACCGAGCTGGGCCACCACTTCCAGAGCACCAGCGACACCGAGGTGGTGCTCGCGGCCTTCACGCAGTGGGGTGAGGCGATGGTGGGTCGGCTGCGGGGCGAGTACGCCTTCGCCATCGTGGAGCGGGCCACCGGGCGGGCGTACCTGGTTCGTGATCCACTCGGGGTGAAGCCGCTGTACTGGTCGCGGACGCCGGGGTGCCTGCACCTGGCCAGCGAGGTCAAGGCGCTGGTCCGAATGGGCGCACCGGTGGTCGAGGTGCCGCCGGGCCACCACGGCTGGGTCGACAGCGACCGGCAGGTCCAGCTGCGCCCGTACGTCGATCTGCTCTCCCTCGGCGCGTCCGCGCCGCCGGTGGCGGACCCGGACGAGGCCGCCCTGCTCGTCCGGGCCGCCCTCACCGACAGCATCCAGGTGCGGCTGGACACCGACCTCACCGTGGGCGTGGTGCTCTCCGGCGGGCTGGACAGCTCGCTGGCGCTGCTGCACGCCGCGCAGCTGCACCCGGACTGCGTCGCGGTGACCGTCGGTGTGCCGGAGAGCCCCGACGTGGCGTACGCCCGACGGCTGGCGCGTGATCTCGGCGTGCCGCACGAGGTGATCGAGCTGCGCCCCCGCGACATCCGGCTGGCCGACGTCCGCGAGGCGATCCGGATCTCCGAGCTGACCGAGTACGGCGACATCATCAACGCGGTGGTGTCGGTGCCGATCTTCCGCCGGCTGGGGGAGCTGGGGGTGAAGGTCGCGCTCACCGGTGACGGTTCGGACGAGCTGTTCGGCGGCTACCCGATGTACCACGAGGTCGGGCCGGAGGCGTCCCGCCGGCTCTTCCTCCACAAGATCCGCAACCTCTGCCGTACGGAGTTGCAGCGGGTCGACCGGACCAGCATGGCCTTCGGCGTGGAGACCAGGGTGCCCTTCCTCGACCTGGCCCTGGTCGAGCTGGCGATGCGGCTGCCGATCGAGTTGAAGATGCGCGACGGCCAGGAGAAGTGGATCGTCCGTCGGGCCTTCGCCGACCTGCTGCCGGACTACGTCCGGCGGCGCCCGAAGAACCCGATGTCGTACTCCTCCGGGCTGCACGAGCGGGCCCGGCTCTACAAGCCGCTTTTCGCCCGGCTGCACCGCTCGTTCGGGTATCACCTGCTGGAACCGGTACGCCGCGACTTCGACAGCGT
Source organism: Micromonospora endophytica (assembly GCF_003236305.1). Lineage (GTDB taxonomy): Bacteria > Actinomycetota > Actinomycetes > Mycobacteriales > Micromonosporaceae > Micromonospora > Micromonospora endophytica. The sequence continues at coordinate 14,489 of NZ_POTX01000155.1, forward strand.
GCTGACCCGCTGCGACAACGACCTCGACGCCGCCATCGCCGCCGGCCGGTCCCGCCCCGACTACACCCTCCTGGAACACGCCCGCGACCTGGTAGGCGCCGCCCGCTGGAACACCACCCCGCTGGTCC
>NZ_POTX01000156.1 GCF_003236305.1 Micromonospora endophytica
GAGTTGCTGGTGCGGCAGGTGGGGCACTGGCAGCAGGCGCGATGGTTGGCTGTGGCCTCGACCGGCAACCTGTCCCGGGCGGACCTGGTGCACCGGCTGGTGCAGGAGATGGCCGACCTCGCCGCCGACGCGGAGGGACAGCCACGGCGCGACGTACCCAGGCTCGACAATGCCCTGGCCCTGCCCGACCAGCTCCGGGTGATGGCGGCCGACCTGCTCGCCGCCGATCCGCCCGCCGAGGCACTGACCCGAGCCGCGGCCCAGGTGGCCGCGACCCGGGCCGCGTTGTAGCCCGCCGCAACCAGCCGCCCGCAGCCAAGAGCGTCAGGACCGCAGTCGAGGACGCCAGGGCCGTAGCTGAGAGCGCCAGGACCGCAGTCGAGGGCGCCCAGGACCGCTGCCCTCAGCCGGTCCGAGGACGGTCCGGATTCAGCTGAGGCGTTCCAGGATCATCGCCATGCCTTGACCACCGCCGACGCACATGGTCTCCAGACCGATGGTCTTGTCGTGCCATTGCAGGGCGTTGAGCAAGGTGCCGGTGATCCGGGCACCGGTCATGCCGAACGGGTGGCCGACGGCGATCGCGCCGCCCATCACGTTCAGTTTCTCCTCGGGAATGCCGAGTTGGCGGTACGACGGAATCACCTGCGCGGCGAACGCCTCGTTGATCTCGATCAGGTCGACGTCGTCGATGGTCATGCCGGCGCGTTCGAGTGCCTGCCGGCTCGCCGCCACCGGGCCGAGCCCCATGATCTCCGGGGACAGCGCGGTGACGCCGGTGGAGACGATCCGGGCCAGGGGAGTGATCCCCAACTCCTCAGCCCGCTGGGCGCTCATCACGACCACCGCGGCGGCCCCGTCATTGAGCGGGCAGCAGTTGCCGGCGGTGATCCGACCGTCCGGGCGGAAGACCGGCTTGAGCGCGGAAACCGCCTCCAGCGTCACCCCGGCGCGTGGGCCGTCGTCCGTGCTGACCACCGTGCCGTCCGGCGTGGTCACCGGGGTGATCTCGCGGGCCCAGAAGCCCTCCGCGATCGCCTGCTCGGCGAGGTTCTGGCTGCGTACGCCGAAGGCGTCCATGTCGGCGCGGGAGACGTCGTACACCTGGGCCAGGTTTTCCGCGGTCTGCCCCATGGCCAGATAGATGTCGGGAAGGGCCTGTGTGTCACGCGGGTCGGTCCAGACCGGGGCACCGGCCTCGGCGCGGGCCACGGACCGCTGCTGCGCCTCGGCGAAGCGGGGGTTCTCCCAGCGGCCGATCAGGGCCTGCGCCTCCGGCGGCAGGGCGTCGGAGCTGCCCCGGGCGTAGCGGGAGACCATTTCCACCCCACCGGAGACGAACACGTCACCCTCACCGGCCCGGATGGCGTGCATCGCCATTCGCGTGGTCTGCAACGACGACGCGCAGTAACGGGTCAGGGTGGCACCCGGCAGGCCGTCGAGGCCCATCAGTACGGCGACCACGCGGGCCATGTTGAAGCCCTGCTCGCCGCCGGGCAGGCCGCAGCCGAGGTAGAGGTCGTCGATCTCCCGGGGATCGAGTCCGGGCACCTTGTCCAGGGCGGCCTGCACGATGGTGGCGGCGAGGTCGTCCGGGCGGAGGTCACGCAGAGACCCCTTGTGGGCCCGACCGATGGGGGAGCGGGCGGTGGCGACGATCACGGCATCGCGAGGCGACTCAATCGGCATGCCGCAAGGTTAACTCGCCAGTAACATCTGCCGGAAGCAGCCCGCCAGCCAGCCCACGGCCCGGCTGCCCCACCCGCCGGCCAGTCCACGGCCCGACCGTCCAGCCGCCGACCGGGCCATGGCCCGGCTGTCCACCCGCACACCAGCCCACGGCTCGACGCCGGGCCAGGGCCCGACCCGTGCCGGTCAGCGGCGCTGGGCGACCGCCGCAGCGGCGGCCACGGCGGGCAGCAGCGCGTGCGCCCAGACCCGGTAGCCGTCGGCAGAGGGGTGATAGCCGTCGTGGCAGAACGTGCCGGCGTCGGCGCGGAAGACCGGCCCGGTCTCGGCGGCCAGGTCGACAACGGTGCCACCGGCGTCGAGCACCGCGCTCGTCTGGGCCCGACCGACCCGGCGGCCGACCCATCCGACGACGTGGCGCAGCGGCGGCGCGATGGCGCGTACCGCGCCGAGATCCGGACAGGTGCCGACCACCACCTCCACCCCGGCCTGACGCAGCCGGTGCACCGCTGCGCCGAGGTAGGCGGCGGCCTCGGCGGGACGACGCAGGCTGGTGGCGTCGTTCGCGCCGATCAGGACGACCGCCACGTCCGGCCGTTCGCCGAGCAGCGCCCGGGCCACCTGGGTGGCCAGGTCGGTGGAGCGCGAACCGGAGACACCGACGCTGGACAGGTGCACCAGCCGCCCGGCCGACCCCTCGGCGAGCAGTTCGGCAAGCTGTCCGCCGATGGTGTCGCCGAGACGATCGACCCCGACCCCGAGGGCGGAGGAGTCGCCCAGCAGCACCAAACGTACCGGTGGGGCACCGGCGCGGCCGACCGTCGCCCGCAGCGCCAGACCCAGCTCGGGCTGGGCGTAGCGGCGGTTGCGGGCCGCGACGGCCTGGCCGGCGAGCACGGCGGCTCCGCCGAGCGCGCCGGCGAGCAGCGAGACGGCCGCGGCGCGGGCACTGGACGGCAGGCCGCTCATCTCGTCACACCAGGGGTGCTGACGCCGTACGGGCGCTTGATCCGCTCGATCATGTGCGTCCCTCCACTGCGGGTGAGTCGGTGGTGGGAGCCGGCTGCGGCACCGCAGCGGCTCCGAAGAACCCCCGGCGGCGCAGTCGTGCCCAGCGGCCCGCCGGACCGCTTTCGCTGCCCCGGACCCGGGTGCCGCTGACCTCCGTCCCGGGATGCCGGGCCGCCTCCTGAGCCGCCTTCGGCAATGACCGTACGCCTCCGGTGCGGATGAGCGAAGTCCTCCGCTCGCCGACGGCACCCAATGCGGAAAGCACCGTGGGCAGCAGCGCGGCGGCGGCTGCGGCGTACCCATCGGCGGAGGGATGGAACCGGTCCCAGGCGAACATCCGACCCGGCTCGGCGTCGAAACGCGGCCCGAGCAGGTCGCCGAGGGAGACCGTCCAGCCGCCGGCCGAGACCACGGCGACTGTCTGGGCGGCGGCGAGTTGCCGGCTCCACCGGCGGGCCAGCCAGCGCAGCGGCGGCTGGATGGGGCGGATCGCGCCGAGGTCGGGGCAGGTGCCGACGACCACCTCCGCGCCGGCGGCGCGCAGCGCGCGGACCCCTTCGACGAGGTGACGCACGGCCAGGGCGGGCGGTGTCCGGTTGGTCACGTCGTTGCCGCCGATCAGGATGACCGCGACGTCGGGATGGCAGTCCAGGGCGGCCTCGACCTGGAACCGGAGCGCGGCCGAGATGGCGCCGACCACCGCGAAACGATGCAACCGCACCGGCCGCTGGAGCCGGCGGGACAGGCCGGTGGCCAGCAGCGCGCCGGGCGTCTCCCGCCGCCGGTGCACCCCGTAACCGGCGGCCGTGGAGTCGCCGAGAATGACCATGGTGAGGGCCGGGCCGGGAAACTTCGCGCCGTAGACACCGTCGCAGCGCGGCGGTGGCGCCTCGGCCATCGGGATGGTGCGCCGGGCCTGGCGGGCCTGACCGAACAGCAGACCGGTGGTGGCCGCGGCGGCGGCCACCGTGGCGCCCGTGCTGATCGCGGCCAGGCGGGCAACCCGCCACGCGCGCGGTCGACGCGGGCGATCCGGTACGACAGATTCGGCAACCCCCACACCGCGACACTAGCGCGCCGGTCCGACGGTCCGCTGTCGTCACGGCGGCCCCTGCGGTGCCTGGAAAACGACTCAGTTGGGTACTTGAATAATGAGTGTTGCGCCGGGTCGTCACGCTGCACGTGGAGAGGAGCACGACGATGGCTAAGACGTTGAAGCGGGGTGCGGCTTTCGTAGCCCTGGGCCGGGCGCTGACGGCCGGGGCCCGGGGCGGCCCGTCGCTCGGCGCGCGGATCGGGGCGCTGCCCAGGATGATCGCGGCGACCGCCCGCGGCCAGTACGACGGCGGCCTGCGGTTGGCCATGATGACGGCGGCGACCGCGTACATCGTCTCCCCGATCGACGCGGTGCCGGAAATGTTTCTCACCGTGTTCGGGCTGATCGACGACGCGGTGATGGTCACCTGGCTGGCCGGCTCGGTGCTGGCCGAGACCGAACGATTCCTGGAATGGGAGGCCCGTCGCAGCTCGGTCATCCCCGGGCACGCGGTGCCCTGATCCGACGTACCCTGGGCGCGGGATTCACGTGAGCAACCCGCCCGGCCTGCGGCGCCGGCGCCGGAGCAGAAGGGCACAACGAGGTGCAGTACTACGACAACGTCGTCGAGATGATCGGTAACACCCCGCTGGTACGGCTACGCAACGTCGCCGAGGGCATCCAGGCGACCGTGCTGGCGAAGGTGGAGTACCTCAACCCCGGTGGCTCGGTGAAGGACCGAATCGCGCTGCGCATGGTGGAGGACGCCGAGGCAGCAGGCATCCTCCGGCCTGGCGGCACCATCGTCGAGCCGACCAGCGGCAACACCGGCGTCGGGCTGGCTCTGGTGGCGCAGCTGCGTGGCTACCGCTGCGTCTTCGTCTGCCCCGACAAGGTCAGCCAGGACAAGCAGGACGTGCTGCGGGCGTACGGTGCCGAGGTGGTGGTCTGCCCGACCGCCGTCGCGCCGGAGGACCCCCGCTCGTACTACAACGTCTCCGACCGGCTGGCGCGGGAGATCCCCGGCGCCTGGAAGCCCAACCAGTACGCCAACCCGGCGAACCCGCGCTCGCACTACGAGACGACCGGCCCGGAGCTGTGGAAGCAGACCGAGGGTCGGATCACCCACTTCGTCACCGGGGTGGGCACCGGCGGCACCATCTCCGGTATCGGCATGTACCTGAAGGAGGTGTCCGGCGGTACGGTGAAGATCATCGGTGCCGACCCGGAGGGCTCGGTCTACTCCGGCGGCACCGGCCGGCCGTACCTCGTCGAAGGGGTCGGCGAGGACTTCTGGCCGGAGACGTACGACCGTGACGTGGCCGACCAGATCATCGAGGTCTCCGACAAGCAGTCCTTCGAGATGACCCGCCGGCTGGCCCGCGAGGAGGGGCTGCTGGTCGGCGGCTCCTGCGGCATGGCCGCCGTGGCCGCGCTCGAGGTGGCCCGCGCCGCCGGCCCGGACGACGTGATCGTGGTGCTGCTGCCGGATGGCGGTCGGGGCTACCTGTCCAAGATCTTCAACGACACCTGGATGGCCCGGTACGGCTTCCTCGACAACTCCGGCTCCGAACCGACCGTGGCGGAGGCGCTCGCCGGCAAGCCAGGTGGGCTGCCCGAGCTGGTGCACGTACACCCGACCGAGACGGTCCGGGACGCGGTCGACTACATGCGCGAGTACGGCGTCTCCCAGTTGCCGGTGCTCAAGGCCGAGCCGCCCGTGGTCACCGGCGAGGTGGCCGGCTCGATCGCGGAAAGGGACCTGCTCGACGCGCTCTTCACCGGCCAGGCGCAGCTGCACGACACGATCGAGCGGCACATGGGGTCGCCGCTGCCGATGATCGGTGGCGGCCAGCCGGTGAGCGAGGCGGTGAGCCTGCTGGAGAAGTCGGACGCCGCTCTGGTGCTGATCGACGGCAAGCCCCGGGGCGTACTCACCCGTCAAGACCTGCTCGCCCACCTCGGCGCCCGCTGAGGATGTAAGGAGGGGTCCCCTGCTAACGCCTCATGCATAGCAGGGGCCCCTTCTTAACATTCAGCCCGCGCAACACCCAACCTCGCGCGCGCAACACCCAGCCCGCGCAACACCCAACCTCGCGCGCGCAACACCCCGCCCGCGCAACACCCAACCTCGCCCGCGCAACATCCAGCCCGCGTGCTCAACGTCCGGCCCCGCGCGCTCAACACCTAGCCCCACATGGCTGCCCCGCAGCGAGGTCGAACGCACAGCGGAGGCACAACAGCGGCAAAGGCTCTGCCTACCTGCCGTCCATATCGTCGCTGCCAGACACGATGATGGGAGAGCGGCGATGGGGTACGACGACCATGAGGGGCAGCGGGTCAGCCGGCGACGGCTGATCGCCGGGATCGGTTCGGTGGGGCTGGTCGGGCTGCTGGCCGCCTGCGGGCGCGACGGTGGCACCGTGACCACCTCGACGGGTGAGACGGTCGCCCCGCAGGCGACCACCGCCAGTGACTTGACCTCGTTGTTCGACGGGGCGAACACCTGCACCCTGACGGCGAGCACCACCCAGGGGCCGTACTATTTCGACGCCGACAAGATCCGTAGCGACATCCGGGAGGATCGCGAGGGTGCGCTGCTCCGGCTCGCCATCCGGGTGCAGGACAGCGAGCAGTGCGGGCCGCTGGCGAACGCGGTGGTGGAGATCTGGCACTGCGACGCGGCCGGGCTCTATTCCGGTGCCGAAGCGCAGTCGTCAGGCGCGAACGGCGCCAGCGGCGGCCCTGGCGGCACACCGCCCAGCGGCGGTCCCGGCGGCACACCGCCCGGCAATGCCCCCGGCGGCTCCGGCGCTCCCGGCGGAGGCGACACCGGAGGCGACACCGGAGGAGATACCGGAGGCGGGGACATGGGCGATCTGACCCCGACCGACGACCAGCGTTACCTGCGTGGGGCGCAGGTCACGAATGCCGACGGCATCGTCGAGTTCACCACCATCTGGCCCGGCTGGTACCGGGGTCGTACGGTGCACATCCACGCGATGGTGCACATCGACAACTCCCGGGTGCTCACCACTCAGGTGATGTTCGACGAGACGCTGAACTCTAAGGTCTACGCCGAACAGCCGTACGCGGCGCACACCGGCCGGGACACGTTCAACGACAACGACTCGATCTACGCCGACAGCATGTTGCTGAAGGTGACCGAGGACGGTGACGGCTACCTCGGTGTGATCAACTTCGGGGTCGACTCGGACCAGGACGGAAGCTGAGGGTGACAGCCGGCCGGTCAGAGGCGGCGGCCGTAGCGCAGCTGCGGGGTGTGCGCGTCGCCGATCATCTCGTCGCGCTCCAGGCCGGTGGGCTGCCAGCCGCCGCCTTCGTAGAAGCGGCGGGCACGGGCGTTGTCGCGCAGCACCCAGAGCGCGGCGTGGCGCCAGCCGCGCTCCCGCATGGCGGCCAGGGCGTCGACCATCAACTCCCGGCCGGTGCCCCGACCGCGTTCGGTCGGCTCCAGGTGGATGGCGTTGAGCAGCCCGGTGTCGGGGGCGCCCTCGTCGTCGGGGCCGAGGTAGCTGAAGCCGACGAGTGTGCCGTCCCGCTCGGCGACGGTCATCCGATGGTCGGCCCGCTCGTATGTCCACCGGGCCACCCAGTACTCGCCCATCGCGTCGGGCGTCGGGTGGGCCAGTGCCGCCGCCGGCAGGAACGAGGAGTACGCGGCGATCCGCGACCGCTGGTGCAGCCGCCCCACCAACATCAGGTCATCAGCGGTGGCGGGCCGCAGGGTGACGATCACTGGGCCGAGGGTACCCGCCGGGGTGGCACCGCAACTGTCACCAGATCCTCGGCGATCACCAGGTCGCCGTCGAAGTGGGCGCGGGCCTCGTCGGCGAAGCGACGCGGGTCGGCGTACCGCTGGGAGAAGTGGGTGAGCACCAGGCGGCGTACCCCCGACTCGGCCGCCACCCGGGCGGCCTGACCGGCGGTGAGGTGGCCGACCTCGGCGGCGAGCGCGGCCTCCGACTCCAGGAAGGTCGACTCGATCACCAGCAGGTCGGCCTCCTCGGCCAGCGCGTACACCGCGTCGCAGAGGCCGGTGTCCATCACGAAGGCGAACCGCTGGCCGGGCCGGGGCACGCTCACCTCGGCCCGGGTGACGCGGCGTCCGTCCAGGTCGAGGTGGCCGACGCGCTGCAACTCGCCGATCGCCGGCCCACCGATGCCGTACGCGGCCAGCTTCTCCGGCAGCATGCGGTGCCCGTCCGGTTCCACCAGCCGATAGCCGTACGTGTCGATGGGGTGGCGCAGCCGGCGGGCCTCCAGGGTGCCGCAGCGCAGCGCGATCCGCTGCCCGTCCGCCTCGATCGGTGTCACGGCCAGCTCTGCGGTCTCGTAGAAGGAGCTGGCGTGCCGCAGCCGGGCGAAGTAGTCGGCCCCCTCGGCCGGGAAGTGCACCGCCACCGGATGCGACACCCGGTCCAGGGAGAGCCGCTGGATGGTGCCGGGCAGTCCGAGGCAGTGATCGCCGTGGAAGTGGGTGACGCAGATCCGGGTCAGGTCGGTGGCGGTGACGCCGGTGTGCAGCAGTTGCCGCTGGCTGCCCTCACCCGGGTCGAAGAGGATCACCTCGTCGTCCCACCGCAGCACGTACCCGTTGTGGTTGCGTACCCGGGTGGGGGCCTGGCTGGCCGTACCGAGCACCACCAACTCGCGCATCGACACGGCACCCTCCGGCGGATATGAAAGCGACCCCCGGGGCTTCCGCGCTGACGCGGGCCGACTGGACTGGGTCGGCACCCCGGGGGTCGGGTGGCTGGTCGTGGATTCGCCGCACCGCTGCCACACGGTCTCGACGACTCTTACTGCCCGCCCGAAGGACGGATCACTGTCGAGGACAGCGGCTAGCGGACAGCCACCTCACGAGTCCGATTGCTATACAAGTCTGGACCACCTCCTTTCCCGTGTACCGCCACGCTATCCAGCCGCGCGCCGACCGGCAACGGATTTCGATCACATCTGCCCGGGGCCTGCGGCTCAGGGGTTGGGGGCGATGCCGATCGGGCCCTCGCGGGGCCCCTCCTCGCTGGCCGGCTGCACCGACAGCGACGGGAAGTCCGCCAGGTCGCCCTCGGGCTCGGCGTCCCATTCCGGAAACACCAGATCGCTCTGGAGATAGAGGCAGAGCAGCTGGGTCAGGTGGCGCAGCCCTTCCAGGTGGGTCCGTTCGTGGCCGTGGGTGGCGTCGACGCCGAAGCCGAGCAGGGCAACCCGGGCGTGCGCGCCCGCCTCCACCGCCGCCGCCACGTCCGAGCGGTAGTAGTCGAAGACGTCCCGGACCAGGTCGACGTCGTGTTCGCGGGCGATCGCGGCCAGATTGCGGGTGAGGTGGTAGTCGAAGGGCCCCACCCCGTCGCCCATCGCCAGGGTGGCGGCGTCCTCGCGGGACTGCTGCCCGGGGGCGACCACCGCCGCGTCCACCGAGACGATCTCGGCCACGTCCGGGTCGAGGCCGTGGGAGGCGCCGTGGCCGATCTCCTCGGTCACGGTGATCAGCAGGTGCGCGGTGACCGCCGGCGTCACCCGCGCGTCGACGAGGGCCTTCAGCGCGGTGAGCACCGCGGCCACCCCGGCCTTGTCGTCCAGGTGGCGGGACTTGACGTACCCGCTGGGGGTGATCGTGGGGTTGGGCAGGAAGGCCACGAAGTCGCCCGCGTCGATGCCGAGCGCCCGCAGGCCGGCGATGTCCTCCACCGGTTCGTCGATGCGCACCTCGACCTGCTCCCAGCCGACACCCTGGAGATCGACCGCTTCGTTGTAGCGGTGGCCGCTGGCCTTGAGCGGCAGCACCTGACCGGTGATCACCCGCTCCAGGTCGTCGGTGAAGACCCGCACGTGGGCACCCTCGGCGAACCGGGCGCTGTGCGTGCCGATCTGGTTCAGTTCCAGCCGGCCGTTCTCCTTCAACCGTTTGACCATCCCGCCGATGGTGTCGGTGTGCACCACGATCGCCCGGTCCGCCCCGGTCTCCCGGGGGCCGGGCAGGCAGGCGCTCAGCGCCCCCCGGCGGGTCAGCGTCGACGGAATGCCGAGCGCCGAAAGTCGCTCGCCGACGTACTGCTGCACGTGGTCGGTACGCCCGGACGGACTGGGAATCTCCAGCAGTTCGAGCAGGACCTGCTGGAGATAGTCCAGGTCGATCGGGAGCGGGATGGTCTTGCGTACGGTCATGCCCCAGATGTTGCCGCACCCGCGGGGGTCCACAACCGTTGCGGTGCCCGCGTCCCGGGGAAGAGGAGATCCACGAAGCGTTCGGCGGTGGGCTGTGGCTCGTGGTTGGCCAACCCGGGCCGCTCGTTGGCCTCGATGAAGACGTGCTCGGGCTGGTCCGGGGCCGGCACCAGCAGGTCGAGCCCGGTGACCGGAATGTCCAGTGCCCGGCTGGCGGCCACGCACGCCTCGGCGATCACCGGGTGCAGCTCGCCTGTGACGTCGTGGATGGTGCCGCCGGTGTGCAGGTTGGCGGTACGCCGGACCGCCAGCACCTGTCCCTCGGGCAGCACGTCGTGCAGCTCGTACCCGGCCTCGGCGACCACCTCCCGGGTCATGTCGTCCACTGGGATGCGGGACTCGCCGCCGGTGGCGGCGGCCCGGCGGCGGCTCTGCCGGTCGATCAGCTCGGCGATGTCGTGCACGCCGTCACCGGTGATCGCGGCGGGCCGGCGCACCGCAGCGGCCACCACCTCGTGGTCGATCACGATCACCCGCAGGTCCTCGCCGGTGCACAGCTCCTCCAGCAGCACCTCCGGGCAGAACCGGGCGGCCAACTCGACGGCGGCGGTCAGCGCCTCGGGCGTGCGTACGCCCACGGTGATGCCGTTGCCCTGCTCGCCACGGGCCGGCTTTACCACGACCTGGCCCACCTCGGCCAGGAACTCCGCGTCGGCGGCGTCCCTGGTGGCGGTGCGTCCGCGCGGCACCGACAGGCCGGCCTCGGCGAGGATCCGCCGGGTCACCCGCTTGTCGTCGCAGCGGCTCATGGCCACCGCGGAGGTCAGCTCGGAAAGCGACTCCCGGGTGAGGATGGTCCGGCCGCCGATGGTCAGTCGCAGCTCACCCCACTGCGGGTCGGTCACCTCCACCCGGATGCCCCGGCGCATCGCCTCGTCGGCGACGATCTTCGCGTACGGGTTGAGCTGGTCGTAGCCCTCCGGCATGGCGGGCAGGAACAGCCGCTCGTTGATCGGGTTCTTCCGCTTCACGCAGAGCGTGGCGGTGCGGTAGAAACCGAGCCGCTCGTAGAGCCGGATCGCCCCGGCGTTCTCGGCCAGCACCGACAGGTCGACGTACGCCCGGCCGCGCGCGACCAGGCGGGCCACCAACTCGGTGATCAGCGCCTGGCCGGTGCCGGGCGGGGCCTGGTTGAAGTCGACGGTCAGGCACCAGAGACTGGCGCCGTTGTCCGGGTCGTCGAAGACCGCGACGTGGTCGACCCCGGTGATGGTGCCGACGATCTCGCCGGTGGTCGCCTCCGCCACCAGGTGCAGGAAACGGTCGGTGGCGGCGTTCTCCACAAGCACGTCGACCGGCGCGGTGACCATGCCGTTGGCGGCGTAGATCCGGTTGACCGCGTCCGCGTCGGCGGCGTCGCGCAGCCGCCGGATGCGTACCCCGGGCAGTTCCGGCCGGCCGTCGGCGGCGGGCGGAGTGTCGGCGGTGCCGGCCTCCTCGCTGGTCCCGCTGGCCTGCCGGCGGGCACTGCCCAGCGGCAGCCGGTAGGTCAGCGACGGGTCGATGAACAACTCGTCGGGCAGCCGGGAGACCAGCACGTGCGGATCGCGCAGGTAGATGCAGATGTCCCGGGCGCCGGCCGCCTCGGAGCGCAGCACGTCGGCGACGGCGGCCTGATCGGAGAAGGTCTGCCCGAAGACCAGCCGGCCCCAGCCGCAGTCGAGCACCACACCTTCGTCGCCGGGCGAGCCTTCGGTGTCCGCGTCGGTGCCGCCGGCGGCGATCGGATCACCGCCCGGCCCGACCCGTTCGTAGCGTCGTCCCGCGCCACGACCGCGATCGGTCCGGGCCACACCGGTGGCCAGGGTGCCGGTCACGCTCAGTCGATTCCGTGGTTCTGGAGCCACATTTCCAGGAGTCCGAGTTGCCACAGCTTGTTTCCGTTCAACGGGGTCAGTTCGGCGTTGGGTGCGTCGAGCAGGGCGTTGACGTAATCGGTGCGGAACAGGCCGCGGCGTTGGGCCTCGGGCGCGTGCAACGCGTCGCGTACCCGGTCGAGGAGCTTGCCCTCCAGGTGGGTGAGGCCCGGCACCGGGAAGTAGCCCTTCGGCCGGTCGATGACCTCGTGCGGCAGCACCCGGCGGCCGATCTCCTTGAGTACGCCCTTGCCACCCTGGGCGAGCTTCAGCTCGGGCGGGCAGGCGGCGGCCAGCTCCACGAACTCGTGATCCAGGAACGGCACCCGGGCCTCCAGCCCGTGCGCCATGGTCATGTTGTCGACCCGCTTGACCGGGTCGTCGGTGAGCATGATCTGTGTGTCGATGCGCAGTCCGGCGTCGACGGCGGTCTGCGCGCCGGGACGGGCCAGGTGCGCGGCGACGAACTCCCGCGCCGGGTCGCCCTCGGCGAGCCAGTCGGGGTTGAGCACCTGGGCCAGACCGGCGGCGTCGCGGTCGAAGAAGGCCCAGGCGTACGTCTCGACGGCCTGCTCGCGGTCCACCCCCTGCAGCGGCGGGTACCAGTGGTAGCCGCCCAGGATCTCGTCGGCGCCCTGGCCCGACTGCACCACCTTGACGTGCCGGGACACCTCCCGGCTGAGCAGGTAGAACGCCACGCAGTCGTGGCTGACCATGGGCTCGCTCATGGCCGCCACGGCAGCTTCCAGTGGCGGCACCAGGTCACCGGCGGCAACCCGGATCTGGTGGTGGTCGGTGTCGAAGGTCTTGGCCACCACGTCGGAGTAGCGGAACTCGTCGCCCTCCCGGCCGCCCACCGCGTCGAAACCGATGGAGAAGGTCGAGAGCCCGCGTTGCCCCTCGCCGGCGAGCAGGGCGACCACCAGGCTGGAGTCCAGGCCGCCGGAGAGCAGGACACCGACCGGCACGTCCGCGACCATCCGCCGGCGTACGGCGGTGGTCAGCGACTCCAGCAGCGCCTCCTGCCAGTCCTTCTCCGACCAGTCGGCGTGCTCGGCGTGGCGGACGAACGGCGGGTTCCAGTAGACCCGCTCGTGGCTGCGCCCGTCGGCCTCGTACACCCGGACGGTGGCCGGGGGGAGCTTGCTGACGCCGCGCAGGATGGTGCGCGGCGGCGGCACGATGCTGTGGAAGCTGAGGTAGTGGGCCAGCGCGACCGGATCGATAGTGGTGTCCACGCCCCCGCCGGCCAGCAGGGCGGGCAGGGTGCTGGCGAACCGCACCACGCCTGGCGACTCGGCGAGGTAGAGCGGCTTGATGCCGAGCCGGTCCCGGGCCAGCACCAGCCGCCCGGTGTCCCGCTCGCTGATCGCCACCGCGAACATGCCGACCAGGTGGTCGACGAAGTCGAGCCCCCACTCGGCGTACGCCTTGATCACGACCTCGCTGTCGCCGGAGGAGAAGAAGCGGTGGCCCTTGGCCGCCAGTTCGGCGCGCAGCTCGCGGTAGTTGTAGATGCAGCCGTTGAAGACGCCGGTCAGGCCGGCGGCCGAGTCGACGATGGGCTGGCCGCTGGCGGCCGACAAGTCGATGATTTTCAGCCGGCGGTGGCCGAGCGCGATCGCCCCCTGAGACCAGACGCCGCTGTCGTCGGGCCCGCGGTCGCTCATGGTGGCGGCCATGGCCTCCACCGCGGCGACGTTGGCACGTGACCCGTCCCGCCGGAACTCCCCTGCCAGTCCGCACATGCCAGCAAATGCTGCCAGAGGATGTTGCGATTCGCCTGTTGAGACCATGACGGTCGTGTAACAAGCTTGCTAGAATCCGCGCCCCGCGAGCAATTGCCGCGACATGGGAAGTCCTGCGGCACCAATTCCGCCCGGGTAAGCCCGGCTTGCGAGGCTTCCGCGCGCCGCGCCTGTGTGACAAGAGCCGCAGAAGTCATCCGTACGGGGTCGACGACCGGTGCCGCCGACCCCGCGCGACAACCTCAGCCGGCGGTACGGGCCACCCCGACCGGGCAGCTCAGTCCGTTCGGGCCGTGGTTGCAGTAGCCGTTAGGGTTCTTCGTGGGTGCCAGATACTGCTGGTGATAGTCCTCGGCCAGGAAGTAGTCGCCCAGCCGGCCGATCTCGGTGGTGATCTCGCCCTTGCCGGCCCGCGCCACGATCGGCGCGAACGCGTCCCGGGACGCCTGCGCGGTGGCGAGCTGGTCGTCGGTGCTGGCGTAGATCGTCGAGCGGTACTGGGTGCCCACGTCGTTGCCCTGGCGCATGCCCTGGGTCGGGTCGTGGTTCTCCCAGAAGACCTTCAGCAGGTCCTCGTAGCTGATCCTGGTGGGGTCGTAGACCACCTGGACGACCTCGGCGTGCCCGGTCTCGCCCGAGCAGACCTCCTCGTAGGTCGGGTTCGGGGTGTAGCCACCCGCGTAACCGACCGAGGTGGTGAAGACGCCGGGCAGGGTCCAGAACAGCCGCTCGGCCCCCCAGAAACACCCCATCCCGAAGACCGCGACCTGGGTGCCCTCGGGGAACGGGCCCTTCAGTGGGGTCCCGAGCACCTCGTGCCGGTCGGCGACCGGCATCGCGATCGGGCGGCCGGGCAACGCCCGGTCAGGGGAGATCATCTCGGCCTTCATGCGGCGGAGGAACACGGTGGAACTCCTTTCGTACCCTTCCCCGCGTGCAACACCGGCGGACCCTGTTTCCTTACCC
>NZ_POTX01000157.1 GCF_003236305.1 Micromonospora endophytica
GGTAGGCTGCGGGCCGTGAGTGATCAGGGTTGGGTGTGGGGAGCGGGAGCGGCCACCGGGATCGGGTCGCTGCCGGGCACCGACATCGCGGAGGCGCAGCGGGTGGTGCTCGGTGAGCTGCCGGCCCTGCCGCACCTGCCGGAGCTGCCGGCCCGGGGACCCGGTGCCGACCTGATCGGGCGCACCGGCGGCCTGCTCGTCGAACTGCCGGTGGAGCTGTACGCCGCCCGCTGGCGGGTCGCCCCGCGTCCCGGCAAGGACCTGCGCCGAGCGCGTGACCTGATGGAACGCGACCTCGACCAGCTCGCCGAGCAGGCCGAGGAGTACGCCGGCCCGCTGAAGATCCAGGCGGCCGGCCCGCTCACCCTCGCCGCCACCGTGGAGCTGCCGATCGGCGGCCGGATGTTGCGTGATCCCGGTGCCGTCCGGGATCTGGCCGGTTCGCTCGCCGAGGGGCTGCGCGGCCACGTCGAGGCGGTGACCCGTCGGCTGCCCCGGGCCTGCGTACTGCTCCAACTGGACGAGCCGGCCCTGCCCGCGGTGCTCGCCGGTCGGGTGCCCACCGAGAGTGGCCTGGGCATGTACCGGGCGATGGACCAGGCGGACGCCCGCTCGCTGCTGAACACCGTCATCACGGCGGCCGGGGTGCCGACAGTGGTGCACTGTTGCGCCCCGGACGTGCCGGTGGAGCTGATCCGTACCGCCGGCGCGGTGGGCATCGCGCTCGACCTGAGCCTGGTCACCGACCTCGACCCGCTGGGCGAGGCGATCGACGCCGGCCTCGGCCTGCTGGCCGGTGCCGCGCCGACCACTGCGCCAGCCGGTCGCGCGCCGACCTCGGCCGAGGTTGCCGACCGGGTACGCACCCTCTGGGACCGCCTCGGCTTCCCCCGCCGTCGCCTAGCCGAGCAGGTGGTGGTCACCCCCGCCTGCGGCCTGGCCGGGGCCACCCCCGCGTACGCCCGCTCAATCCTCGCCGCCTGCCGCGACGCCGCCCGCCGCCTCTCCGAATCCTGACCCACCCCACCTTCGCGTCGATCTTGCAGTTTCGGTCGCCGTTACGCGGCTTTCGCGGCTTATGCGGCGACGAAAAGTGCATGATCGCGTTCCGAGGGCATGATCGGGGGCATGATCGAACTGTTGGGGCGGGCTGGGGGCTCGCTTTTTGGTCTTGCTTATGGGGACGCGCTGGGCAAGGCGACGGAGTTTCTCAGCGTGGCGGAGATCGACAATCGGTACGGGCCGGCCGGCCCGCGTGAACTCGACGGTGACCCGGCGCTGGTCACCGATGACACCCAGATGGCGCTCGCGGTGGGCTGGGCGCTGCACGACGCGTCCGCCTACACCGCCGAGACGGTGCAGCCACTGCTGCGGCACCGCTTCCTCGCCTGGGCGGCCAGCCCGGACAACAATCGTGCGCCGGGCATGACCTGCCTGCGTGCCTGCGCCGAGCTGTCCCGGGGGGTGCCGTGGCAGCAGGCCACGATGGCCGACTCGAAGGGCTGCGGGGCGAACATGCGGGTCACCCCGGTCGGGCTGCTCGACGTCGACCTCGACACCCTGGCCGGGCTGGCTCAGCTCCAGGCGGGACTGACCCACGGGCACCCGACCGGCCTGGCAGCCAGCGAGCTGACCGCGTACGCGGTGCGGCTGCTCGTCGACGGCGTCGCGCTGGCGGAGTTGCCCGACCTGCTCATCGCCCGCAGCCACGAGCAGCGCACCGTCTACCGGGCCGACTGGCTGGGCGAGCTGTGGCAGCGGTCGGGGGAGCGGACACCTGCGGAGTTCATCGCCCGGGGCTGGGACGAGTGCCGAGCGGCGTTGGGCCGGCTGACCGCTGCGCTCGCCGCGCCCGACGACGGTGCCGATCCGTGCCGGTGGACCGGGGAGGGTTGGATCGCCGAGGAGGCCCTCGCGACGGCGCTCTACTGCGCCGTCCGGCACGCCGACGACCCGGTCGGCGCGCTCACCCGGGGGGCCCGCACCGCCGGTGACTCCGACTCGATCGCCGCGCTGGCCGGCGCCTTCGTGGGCGCCGCCGGTGGCCTGGCCGCCTGGCCGGCCCAGTGGGCCGGACGCATCGAGTACGCCGACCAACTGGCCGCTCTCGCGGCCACCTGGGAACGGCAACCCGGCTGACCGGTCGGCGGAGTGTCCGACCGGCCGGATACCGTGCCCGGGAGCGCAGTCACAGGAGGTAGCGGGGTGTCCGAGGAAGCCATCGACCAGCAGGTCACTGCGGCACAGGAGGCGGCGGCGGGTGCCGAGCCCACCCCGCAGGCACGGGAGCGGCACGCCACGCTGAGCCAGGAGCTGACCGAGCATCAGTACCGCTACTACGTGCTCGACGCGCCGACCGTCTCCGACGCCGAGTTCGACAGGCAACTGCGCGAGCTGGAGGCGCTGGAACAGGAGTTCCCGGCGCTGCGCACCCCCGACTCGCCGACCCAGCGGGTCGGCGGCACCTTCTCCACCGACTTCACCCCCGTCGACCACGCCGAACGGATGATGTCGCTCGACAACGCCTTCGCCGACGAGGAGCTGGCCGCCTGGGCGGAGCGGGTCGAGCGGGACGCCGGCGGCCCGGTGCCCTACCTCTGCGAGCTGAAGGTCGACGGGTTGGCCATCAACCTGACCTACGAGCAGGGCCGGCTGGTCCGGGCCGCGACCCGGGGCGACGGCCGCACCGGCGAGGACGTCACCGCCAACGTGCGCAGCATCCGGGACGTGCCGAGCCGGCTCACCGACTCCGCCGAGTTCGGCCCGGTCCCCGAGTTCATCGAGGTGCGCGGGGAGATCTACTTCCCGGTCGCGGCCTTCGCCGACCTCAACGCCGGCCTGGTCGAGCAGGGCAAGGCACCCTTCGCCAACCCCCGCAACGCCGCCGCGGGCAGCCTCCGGCAGAAGGATCCACGGATCACCGCCTCCCGGCCGCTGCGCCTGGTGGTGCACGGCATCGGTGCCCGCCGGGGCTACCAACCGGCCGCCCAGTCCGAGTCGTACGCGGCGCTGCGCGGCTGGGGCCTGCCGACCAGCGACCGCTGGCGGGTGGTGCCCGACCTGGCCGGTGTCCGGGACTACATCGCGCACTACGCCGCCCACCGGCACGACGTCGAGCACGAGATCGACGGGGTGGTGGTGAAGGTCGACCCGGTGCCGATCCAGGGGCGGCTCGGCTCGACCAGCCGGGCACCCCGCTGGGCGATCGCCTTCAAGTATCCGCCGGAGGAGGTCAACACCACGCTGCTCGACATCGAGGTCGAGGTCGGGCGCACCGGCCGGGTCACCCCCCGGGCCCTGCTGCAACCGGTGAAGGTGGCCGGCTCCACGGTGGCGTACGCGACCCTGCACAACGCCCGCGAGGTCGAGCGCAAGGGCGTGCTGATCGGCGACACGGTGGTGATCCGCAAGGCCGGCGACGTGATCCCCGAGGTGCTCGGCCCGGTGGTCGACCTGCGTCCGCCCGACGCCCGGCCGTTCGTCATGCCCACCACCTGCCCGGCCTGCGGCACCCCGCTCGCCCCGGCCAAGGAGGGCGACGTGGACATCCGCTGCCCCAACTCCCGCAGCTGCCCCGCGCAGCTGCGGGAACGGGTCTTCCACCTGGCCGGGCGCAAGGTGTTCGACATCGAGGCGCTCGGCTACAAGAGCGCCGCCGCGCTGCTCGACGCGCAGATCATCACCGACGAGGGTGACCTGTTCTCGTTGGATGCCGAGCAGTTGGCCCGGTCGCCGTTCTTCGTCAACAAGGACGGCAGCCTCGGCAGCAACGCCGTCAAGCTGCTCGACAACCTCGCCGTGGCCAAGGAACGCGACCTGTGGCGGGTGCTCGTGGCACTGTCCATCCGGCACGTCGGTCCGACCGCCGCACAGGCCCTGGCCCGACAGTTCCGCTCGATCGAGGCGGTGGACCAGGCCACTGAGGAGGAACTCTCGGCCGTCGACGGGGTCGGGCCGACGATCGCCGCCAGCATCCGCGAGTGGTTCGCTGTCGACTGGCACCGCGAGGTGGTCCGCAAGTGGGCCGCGTCGGGCGTACGGATGGCCGAGACGGAGGTGGCCGAAGGGCCGCGCCCGCTGGAGGGGGTGACCGTGGTGGTCACCGGCACCCTGGGCGGGTTCTCGCGGGACCAGGCCACCGAGGCGATCCAGTCCCGGGGCGGTAAGGTCAGCGGCTCCGTGTCGAAGAAGACCGGGTTCGTGGTGGTCGGCGACAACCCGGGATCCAAGGCGGACAAGGCAGCCGGCCTGAAGGTGCCGATCCTCGACGAGGAGGGCTTCCGGGTGCTGCTGGACGCCGGGCCGGAGGCGGCCCGCGCGGTGGCCCGCGTCGAGGAGTGAGCGGCCGGGGCGCGCCAGGGCAGGCATGGCGGATACCAACTTAATTACGACTACCACCGATTCGTGACTGTCGTCGCGGGAAATCAGGCACCAGGGGCGTTTCATGGGGGACACGGCGCGTGAACCCACGCGCACGATCACGTACCCGGGAGGTGTGATGGAGCCGCCCGACCCGCGCAACCTGGTCCCGCCTGGACGGACGGCGCACTTCACCGCCTTCGTCGGTGCCGTGCTGGCCGTGGCCGTGCTGGTCTCGGCCAACCCGTTGGCCTCCCTGCGCAGCACGCTGCCCGAGTTGCCTGTGGCGTTCTGGACGATGGCGGTGCTCGCGGTGGCCTGCGACGCCCGCCCCTTCGTCCCGCCCGGGCGGCGGCAGTCCTCGGCGGTCTTCCCGTCCACCTGCTTCACGTTCGCGATCCTGCTCGGCTGGGGGCTCGGTCCCGCGGTCGCGGTGCAGTCGGTCGCGGTGCTGGTCTCCGGGGTGCGGATGCGGCACGCCCCGTGGCGGACCGCCTTCAACGCCGGCCAGTACGCCTGCGCCCTGGCCGCCGCGTACGCGGTCATCCGCCTCGGGCCCGGTGGGGTCTTCGACGGTGGTCCGCTCGGCGCGACGGACATCGCCGCGATCGGTGGTGCCGGGCTGGCCTGGCTCGTGGTCAACTACAGCCTGGTCACCGCCGCCGTGCGGCTGCGTTTCGGCGAGCGCTGGTGGCCCACCGCCCGGCACGGGCTGCCCTTCGAACTGCTCTCCACCGGCAGCCTGCTGCTGCTCGCGCCGGTGCTCGTCACCGCCGCTCGGGCCAGCGCGGCCCTGGTGCCGCTGGTGCTGGTGCCGCTCTTCGCGGTGTACCGGATGGCCCGGCTCACCGTCGAGCAGCACCAACTGGCCGCGCTCGATCCGCTCACCGGGCTGGCGAACCGTAAGGCGCTGTTGACCGAGGTGAGCGAGCAGATCCATCGGCACGCCGAGCGCCGCGCGCGGGGCGCGCCGGAGGCCCGCCTCGCTCTCCTCCTCATCGACCTGGACCGGTTCAAGAACGTCAACGACGCGCTCGGGCACGAGGTCGGTGACCGGCTGCTGGTTGAGGTGAGTGCCCGGTTGACCGATCTGGTCGAGCCGCCGGACCTGGTCGCCCGCCTCGGCGGTGACGAGTTCGCGATCGTGATGACCGGGCTCACCGACGCGGCACAGGCCCGGGCCCTGGCCGACCAGGTGGTGCAGGTGTTGGCCGAGCCGGTGCCGCTGGACGGGTTGCCGCTGGACGTCGGCGGCTCCATCGGCATCGCCCTGTACCCGGAGCACGGCGAGGACTTCGCCACCCTGATGCGCCACGCCGACGTGGCGATGTACGACGCGAAACACCGCAGCGACACCGTCGCCGTCTACGCCGCCGAGTCCGACCACAACTCCGCCGAACGCCTCAGCCTCCTGGCCGACCTGCGCCGGGTGCTGGAGGTCGGGTCGTCGGGCCGGCTGGGGGAGGAGGCCGGGCCGGTCCCGGTGCGGGGCGGTGACGGCGCGGCACTGACGGCAATGCCACCGGCCCCCACCGGATCGGAGCGGGCGGTGCGGCCGGCTTCCACCGGGTCGGAGCGGGCGGTGCGGCCGGCTTCCACCGGGTCGGAGCGGGCGGTGCGGCCGGCTTCCACCGGATCGGTGCCGCCGGCCCCCACCGGATCGGCGACGGCGGCAGCGGTGCCTGACGAACGCCGCGACCACAGGTGGTGGCGTCGGCGCTGGCCGCCGGTCGCGGCGCACGACGACGAGCTGATCAACCGGATCGTCACCGGAGCGGACCCGATCCTGCGCCGCGCCGCCCAGTCCGCCGAGCCCGCGGTGACCGACGAGATGTGGGCCCGGCCGACCCCCGCCGAGCGGCGGCCCGAGCCGGTCACGAACGCGGTAGGTCGGCCCGGTGACGCGGGTGGCTGGCCCGACTCCGCCGGGGACGCGGGCGAGATCATGATGTATTACCAGCCGCAGATCGCTGTCGCCACCGGCGAGATGGTAGGCGTGGAGGCGTTGCTGCGCTGGCGGCATCCCCGGCGCGGCATGGTCGACCCCGAGGAGCTGATCCGGGTCGCCGAGCAGAGCGCGGTGATGCGCCTGCTCACCCGCCGGATCATCGACGACGTGACGGAGCAGCTCGCCAAGTGGTCGGCGGCGGGTCTCACGTTGCGGGCCGCGGTGAACGTCAGCGTGCGCGACCTGCACACCGGCGAGATCGCCGACCAGATCGCCGATCGACTCACCCGCTACGGCCTGACCCCGGACCGGCTGCAACTGGAGATCACCGAGGGTGCCCTGATGGCCGACCCGCGTCGGGTGCTGACCACCATCACCCGGCTGCACCGGATCGGGGTGGGCATCGCGCTCGACGACTTCGGCACCGGCTACTCCTCCCTGCAACACCTGCGCCGGCTGCCGCTGTCGGAGGTGAAGGTCGACCGCTCCTTCGTCCTCGGCATGGTCGACGACGCCGACGACGCGGCGATCGTGCGCTCCACGATCGAGCTGGCCAAGGCGCTGGGGTTGCGGGTGGTGGCCGAGGGCGTGGAGGACGAACGGAGCTGGCGCATGTTGCACGCCGCCGGCTGCGACGTCGCTCAGGGCTGGTTCTACGCCCGCCCGATGCCGGCCGAGGAACTCGTCGCCTGGCTGGCCCGCTACCGCCCGCTGCGACCGCTAGGCGGCCACGACGATGCGGACCTGCCGCACCGGCATCCCCGGTGATCCGACCCGCCCGCCGGCCACGCGCGGGGGAGCCGGGGGTGGCCGGTCGGGCGCGGAACAATAGACTCGCTGCCGTCACCGCGGCCGCCGCGCGACCGCCGGTGGGCGTACCCAGAGCAGGACAGCCACGAAGGGGGCACCGATGGCCGCCATCTCCCGCGAGGAGGTCGCGCACCTGGCGCGACTGTCGCGGCTCGCCGTGACGGAGGAGGAGCTGGACACCTTCGCCGGCCAGCTCGACGTGATCCTCCAGGCGGTCGCCCAGGTGGGCGAGGTCGCCGCTGCGGACATCCCGCCGACCTCGCACTCGGTGCCGCTGACCAACGTGCTCCGCGAGGACGTGGTGACGCCGGGCCTGACCCCGCAGGAGGCGCTGTCGGGCGCGCCGGACGCCGAGGAACAGCGGTTCCGCGTACCGCGGATCCTGGACGAGGATGTGGCCTCATGACCGACATCACCAGAATGACCGCGACGCAGATCGCGGAGCTGGTCGCCTCCGGCGAGACCTCCGCCGTCGAGGTCACCCGGGCGCACCTGGACCGGATCGCCGCCGTCGACGGGCAGGTCAACGCCTTCCTGCACGTCGACAGCGAGGGCGCGCTG
This sequence comes from Micromonospora endophytica, assembly GCF_003236305.1. Classification (GTDB taxonomy): domain Bacteria; phylum Actinomycetota; class Actinomycetes; order Mycobacteriales; family Micromonosporaceae; genus Micromonospora; species Micromonospora endophytica. Next base: position 7,679 of record NZ_POTX01000157.1, read on the forward strand.
GCCGCCGCCCGCGAGGTGGACGCCCGCCGGTCCGCCGGCGAGGAGCTGGGCCCGCTGGCCGGCGTGCCGGTCGCGGTCAAGGACGTGCTGACCACCAAGGGCGTGCCGACCACCGTCGGGTCGAAGATCCTGGAGGGCTGGCGTCCGCCGTACGACTCGACGATCGTGCAGCGGCTGCGCGCCGCCGGCACGGTGATGCTCGGCAAGACCAACATGGACGAGTTCGCGATGGGCTCCTCCACGGAATACTCGGCGTACGGGCCGACCCGTAACCCGTGGGACACCGACCGCATCCCCGGCGGCTCCGGCGGAGGCAGCGCCGCCGCGCTCGCCGCGTACGAGGCGCCGCTGGCGATCGGCTCGGACACCGGCGGCTCGATCCGCCAGCCGGGCGCGGTCACCGGCACCGTGGGCGCCAAGCCGACGTACGGCGGCACCTCCCGCTACGGCCTGGTCGCCTTCTCCTCCTCGCTGGACACGCCCGGTCCCTGCGCGCGTACGGTGCTCGACGCCGCGCTGCTGCACGAGGCGATCGGCGGGCACGACCCGCGCGACTCCACCTCGATCCCGGCGCCGGTGCCGGACGTGGTCGCCGCGGCGAAGCTCGGTGCCACCGGCGACCTGAGCGGGGTGCGACTCGGCATCGTCTCCGAGTTCGCCGGCGAGGGTGCCGAGCCGGGGGTGCTGGCCGCCTTCCACGAGGCCGTCGACACCCTCACCAAGTTGGGCGCGGAGATCGTCGAGGTGTCCTGCCCGCACTTCAGGTACGCGTTGCCGGCGTACTACCTGATCGCGCCGAGCGAGTGCTCCTCCAACCTGGCCCGCTTCGACGGCGTCCGGTTCGGCCTGCGGGTCGGCGACGACGGCAACCGGTCGCTGGAGGAGGTCATGTCGCTGACCCGGGAGGCCGGCTTCGGCGCCGAGGTCAAGCGGCGCATCATGATCGGCACGTACGCGCTCTCCTCGGGCTACTACGACGCCTACTACGGTCAGGCGCAGAAGGTCCGCACCCTGATCACCCGGGACTTCACCGCCGCCTTCGAGCGGGTCGACGCGTTGATCTCGCCGACCACCCCGTTCGTGGCCTTCCCGCTGGGCGCACGCACCTCCGACCCGTACCAGATGTACCTGGCCGACCTGTTCACCATCCCGACCAACCTGTACGGCGGGCCCGGCATCTCGGTGCCGTGCGGGCTCTCCGACGGGCTGCCGGTCGGCCTCCAGGTGATGGCGCCGACCATGGCCGACGACCGCATGTACCGCGTCGCCGCCGCCCTGGAGAGCGCCGTCGGCACCCTCACCCCACCGCAGCTCTGAGCATCGATCCCGGAACCCTGGCCCGAACGCTCCTCGGCGGGACGTTCGGCTACCCAGGGTTCCGGGTTCGGCGACACGCGGTTGCGGTCCGTGATTGCCTGTGGTCTTGGTTGGGTAGAGTGCCTATTCCCTGGTGAAACAGGGTGCACGGGCTCCCGACCGATCCTGGATGTGCGCGATGAAGACGCTGCGACCGATCACGATCGTCTCAGTGCTCACGGTGCTGCTTCTCGCCGGTGCGCGCCCGGCGATCGCCGTCGAGGGCGTCGCCATCACCTCCGGGTCGCCCGCCTCGCCGGTGACCGCCCACCAGCCGTACCCGACGCACACCTTCGCCGCCTCCGGCGGTACCGCGCCGTACCGATTGTCGGTGCGGTCGGGGTCGTTGCCGCCGGGGATGGCGTTGTCGTCGGGGGGTGTCTTCTCCGGTACGCCGACCACGCCCGGCAGCTACACCTTCGGCATCCGGCTGACCGACGCGGAGGAGGAGTCCGCCGAGCAGAGCGTCACCGTGGTGGTGGTCGCGCCGACCGTCGAGGTCATCTCCGCGGAGCCGACCTCGCCCTGGTACAGCGGGCAGCCGTACCCGACGCACACCTTCGTCGCCTCGGGCGGTACCGCGCCGTACCGGTTGTCGGTGCGGTCGGGGTCGTTGCCGCCGGGGATGGCGTTGTCGTCGGGGGGTGTCTTCTCCGGTACGCCGACCACGCCGGGCAGCTACACCTTCGGCATCCGGTTCACCGATGCGCACGGCTTCCCCGCCGATCAGGAGGTCACCGTGGTGATCGCGGCGGCGGGCACCAGCATCACCTCCGGGAAACCGCCGCGCGGCACGGTCGGCAAGCGCTACTCGTTCCGGTTCACCGCCGAGGGCGACTCCGACATCCGGTTCAGCGTGGCCGTCGGTGACCTGCCCGCGGGACTGACCCTGGAACCCGACGGCCGGCTGCGGGGCCGGCCCGAGAGCAGCGGCGACTTCACCTTCGCGGTGCGCGCCGACGGCACGGCGACGAGCGCCATCGAGGAGGTGTCGCTGCCCGTCGCCGCCGCGCCGGCCGCGCCCACGCCGACAGCGACGGCGACGACGCCCCCGCCGCCGACCGCCCCGGCGGTGGTGCCGATCGAGGTGTCACCCAGCCCGACCGAGACGGCGCAGACGTCTCCGGCGGCGGCCACGCCGTCGCCGCAGCCACGGGGCGCCTGGTGGCTGCCGACCACCGGATCGAACTCGGCAGTGGTGCTGCTGCTCCTGAGCGTGCTGGCCTTCTCCATCGGCGGGATCCTCTTCGTGCTCGCGTACGAGCGCCGTCGGCGGTTCACCACACCCGAGTGACGCCCGGCCGAGGCGGAGCCTGGCGAGCGGCTAGGCTTGGCGGCGTTGTGTCCGGATGCCGCCGCAGGCTGGCCAGCGCCCGAAAACTGGAGTTCCCATGACCACGACGCTGCCCGCGTACGACGAGGTCGTCGCGCGCTACGAGCCGGTGATCGGCCTGGAGACCCACGTCGAGCTGGGCACGAACACCAAGATGTGGTGCGGCTGCCCGACCGACTTCGGTGGCGAGCCGAACACCCGCGTCTGCCCGGTCTGCCTGGGCCTGCCCGGCTCGCTGCCGGTGGCCAACAAGGCGGCGATCGAGGCGACGATCCGGATCGGTCTCGCGTTGAACTGCTCCATCGCGCAGTGGTGCCGGTTCGCCCGGAAGAACTACTTCTACCCCGACATGCCGAAGAACTTCCAGATCAGCCAGTACGACGAGCCGCTCTGCTTCGACGGTTACCTCGACGTCGAGGTGAACGGCGAGACGGTGCGGATCGGCATCGAGCGGGTGCACCTGGAGGAGGACACCGGCAAGACGCTGCACGTCGGCGGTGCCACCGGCCGCATCCACGGCGCCACCGAGTCGCTCGTCGACTACAACCGGGCCGGCATCCCGCTCGTCGAGATCGTCACCAAGCCGATCCCCGGCACCGGCGCGCTCGCGCCCGAGGTGGCCCGGGCGTACGTCACCGAGCTGCGCGACGTGCTGCGCTCGCTCGGCGTCTCCGACGTACGCATGGAGGAGGGCTCGCTGCGCTGCGACGTCAACACCTCGCTGAACCTGCCCGGCGAGGAGTGGGGCACCCGCACCGAGACCAAGAACGTCAACTCGCTGCGCTCGGTCGAGCGGGCGGTCCGCTCCGAGATGCTGCGGCAGGCGTCGGTGCTGGACGCGGGTGGGCGGATCACGCAGGAGACCCGGCACTTCCACGAGGACACCGGCGACACCACCCCCGGCCGGTCCAAGGAGACCGCCACCGACTACCGCTACTTCCCCGAGCCCGACCTGGTGCCACTCGCGCCGGACCCGGCCTGGGTGGCCGAGCTGAAGGCCGCCCTGCCGGAGCTGCCCCGGCTGCACCGCCGCCGGCTCCAGCAGGCGTGGGGCCTCTCCGACGCGGACATGCAGTCGGTGCTCAACGCCGGCGCGGTCGAGCTGATCGAGGAGACCGTCGCCGCCGGTGCGACGCCGGCCGCCGCCCGCAAGTGGTGGCTCGGTGAGCTGTCCCGGCGGGCCAACGAGACCGGCGTGGAACTGGCCGAGGTCGGGGCCACCCCGGCGCAGGTCGCCGAACTCCAGGGTCTTGTCGACGCCGGCAAACTCAACGACAAGCTGGCCCGCGCCGTGCTGGAGGGTGTGGTGGCCGGCGAGGGCTCGCCGACCGAGATCATGGGTGCCCGGGGCCTGGAGGTCGTCTCCGACACCGGCGCGCTCACCGCCGCCGTCGACGAGGCGATCGCCGCCAACCCGGAGATCGCCGAGAAGATCCGCAGCGGCAAGGTCGCCGCGGCCGGCGCGCTTGTCGGCGCGGTCATGAAGACCACCCGCGGCCAGGCCGACGCCAAGACCGTCCGCGAACTGATCCTCACCCGCCTCAGCTGAGGTGTAAGGAGGGGCCCCCTATTAACGCCTCGTGCATATAAGGGGCCCCCTCCTAACATCTCGAACCGCGCGCCGAACCGAACCGCGCGGAATCCCAAACCGCGCGCCGAACCGAACCGCGCCGAACCGAACCGCGCGCCGAGCCGCGCCGAACCGAGCCGCAATGCCGAGCCGGGCGTCAACGACGACGTACCGGAGCAGTGGAGTCCACGTGAACCAGCATGACCTTGACGTCCTCGACGAGATCCAGCGGCGGGTCCTCTGGCTCGCCACCCGGATCGTGGACGCCGCCAACCACGACCGCGGCACCGGCGACGGGGTGAAGGTCGGTGGGCACCAGGCGTCCAGCGCCTCCCTGGTGACCGCGATGACCGCGTTGTGGTTCGCCCACTTGGACGGCGAGGATCGGGTCGCGGTGAAGCCGCACGCCTCCCCGGTCTTCCACGCCATCCAGTATCTGCTCGGCAACCTGGACCGGTCGTACCTGCCGAGGTTGCGGGCACGCGGCGGACTCCAGTCGTACCCGTCGCGGACGAAGGACCCGGACGGGGTGGACTTCTCCACCGGATCGGTCGGCCTGGGCGCCGCCGCGCCGCTCTTCGCCGCCGTCACCCGCCGCTACGTCGACGCGCACTTCGGCGAGCGTCCGCGCGCCCGCTTCGTGGCGCTGATCGGCGACGCCGAACTGGACGAGGGCAACATCTGGGAGGCGGTCGCCGACCCCGCCACCACCGGACTCGGCACCGTGATGTGGGTGGTCGACTTCAACCGGCAGTCGCTGGACCGGGTCGTCCCGGGTGTCCGCATCGACCAGTGGCGCGGCCAGTTCGAGGCCGCCGGCTGGCACGTGGTCGAGGTCAAGTACGGCCGCAAGCTGGCCCGGGCGTACGCCCAGCCGGGCGGGGAGGCGCTGCGCGACTGGATCGACGCGATGCCGAACGAGCAGTACCAGTCGCTGTTCGGGCTGACCGGGCCGGCGCTGCGCAAACAGTTCCTGGACGGCGCGCCGCCGCAGGTGGAGACGTTCGTCGCCGAGATCACCGACGAGGACCTCGGGCCGCTCGTCACCGACCTGGGCGGGCACGACCTGGGCGCGCTGCTCGACGCGTACGCCCAGTGTGACGCGGTGACCGACCGGCCGAGCGTGGTGTTCGCGTACACGGTGAAGGGTTGGGGTCTGCCCATCGCCGGCAATCCGCGCAACCATTCGGCGTTGCTCAGCGGCGAGCAGGTCGCCGCGCTGCGCACGGCGCACGGCCTGACCCGCGACACCGAGTGGGACCGTCTCGACCCGGCGTCGCCGGCGGGGATCCGGGCCGGGCAGCGTCGTGAGGCGCTGTCCCGCGCGCCCCGCGAGCGTGCGCTCGGGGTCACCGTCCCGCAAGGCACGAACGTACGCGCGAACAAGCCGATCTCCACCCAGGAGGTCTTCGGTCGGGTGCTCGTCGACCTGGCCCGCGATCCGCAGGTGGGGAAGTATCTGGTCACCACCGCACCGGACGTGGCGACCTCCACCAACCTGGCCGGGTTCATCAACAAGACCGGGGTGTTCGCACCCACCGCGCAGCGTTCCTGGTCCGAGGACCGGATGCTGCGCTGGACGGAGAGCCCGGACGGGCAGCACATCGAGCTGGGCATCTCCGAGATGAACCTGTTCCTGCTGCTCGGTCAGCTCGGCCTGGCCTGGGACCTGTCCGGGCAGCCACTGCTGCCGGTCGGCACGGTCTACGACCCGTTCGTGCTGCGCGGGCTGGACGCCTTCCTCTACGGCACCTACTCCGGTTCCCGGTTCGTCGTCGCGGGCACCCCGTCGGGCATCACGCTCGCCCCCGAGGGCGGCGCGCACCAGTCCACGATCACCGCGAGCGTGGGCCTGGAACTGCCCGGGGTGACGTTCGTCGAACCGGCGTACGCGGCCAGCCTGGACTGGCTGCTCTGCGACGCGCTCGGTCACATCGCCGGGGCGGAGCGGCCGGCCGCGACCGCCGCGCCGACCGAGGACGGGGCGTACTACTTCCGGCTCACCACCCGCCCGCTGGACCAGGCGCCGTTCGAGGCGGCCCGGGCCCGGCTCGGCGACGCGGTGCTGCGCCGGCAGGTGCTCGCCGGGGCGTACCGGCTGGTCGACGCCCATCAGGCGGACCCGCGCCTGGCCGACGCGCCGACGGTGCAGCTGGCCGCCTCCGGTGCGGTGCTGCCCGAGGTGCTGGCCGCCGCGGCGGAACTGGCCGAGGAGGGGGTCGCCGCCCACGTGGTGGATGTGACCAGCCTGGATCGCCTCTACCGGGCCTGGCAGCGCACCCTGCGGCAGGGCGTACGCACCGCCACCGTGCCCAGCGTGCCCGGCGCGCTGCGGTCGGCCTTCGCCGACCGGGTGCCGGTGGTGACCGTGCACGACGCCGCCTCACACGCCATGGCCTGGCTCGGTTCGGCCGTCGGCGCCCCGGCCGTCCCGCTCGGCGTCGACGAGTTCGGCCAGTCCGGCACCGTCCACGACCTGTACGACCTGCACGACCTGCTCCCCGGCAGCATCGTCAACGCCGCCCTGGCCGCCCTCTCCCTGCGCTGACCAGCACCCGGCGGGTCAGCCGGTGGGGGAGGGCGTGGGGG
>NZ_POTX01000158.1 GCF_003236305.1 Micromonospora endophytica
CCACCACCCCACCGCCCGCCGCCACATCCTGCCGGGTGCAGTACGGGGCCGACTCCTGGAACAACGGTCTGGTCGCCACCATCACCGTCACCAACACCAGCCCGAGCCCGGTCAACGGCTGGACGGTGCAGTGGACCTGGCCCAACAGCCAGCAGGTCACCAGCGCCTGGAACGCCACCGTCACCCAGAGCGGCAACCAGGTGACCGCTCGCAACGCCGCCTACAACGGCACCATCGCGGCCAACCAGAGCGTCAGCTTCGGTCTGCAGGCCAGCCACACCGGCACCAACACGCCGCCCAACCGGTTCACCCTCAACGGAGCTGCCTGCTCCTGAGCCGCCCCGTCCCCACGGCGCCCCGGCCGGCTGCACGGCCGGGGCGCCGCCACGCCGGTCAACCGGCGGCGACCACCACTCCAGCGAACGCTCAGGAAAATCTCAACAAAGCAGCGCAGAGTAGAGCCCCCACCGGTTCACTGGAGGTAGCCCATGGGTGCGGTGCTCGCACTCGTCAGCCTGTTGCTGTTGCTCGTGCAGATCCTGCTGGTCGCTCGCGCGATCCTCGACTGGAGCGAGGTCTTCGCCGGCCCGAGCGCACGGGGGTCGTTGCGCTCCCGACTCTCCGCGGTCGTGTACGCCATCACCGAGCCGATCCTGGCCCCCGTACGCCGGGTGCTTCCACCGTTGCGATTCGGCGGCGTCGGCATCGACCTCGCCTTCATCGTGGTCTTCCTGGCCATCGTCATCATCCGCGCACTGCTGCCGTAGGTCAGGCCGGCCCCAGAGGGATCGCCACGCCGGTCAGCCGCTCGCTTTCCGTCCAGAGCCGGTGCGCCGTCACGGCGTCCAGGGCTCGCTCGTTGCGGCTGGCCGGCACCGGTGGGCCGGCGTTCTCCATCCGGTGCGCCGGTCCCCAGTAGCTGCCGCTCTCCGCGTCCGGGTCGGTCGCGGCGCGCAGCGTCGGCAACGCGCCGTCGGCCACCGTCATCGCCACGAACCTGCCCACGACGTTGAAGGCGGCGACCACACCACCCCGACCGGGAGCTGAGCCGCTGTACGTCCAGCCGGGATGCGCGGCGGTGACCCGCAGCGGCGCGCCGGCGTCGGTCAGCCGCCGATGCAGTTCCAGGGTGAACAGCAGGACGGCAAGCTTGCTCTGCGCGTACGCGGCGAACCGCGAGTAGCGCCGCCGCTGCCAGTTCAGGTCGTCAAAGTCGATCTTTCCGGTGCGGTAGGCGTTGCTGGCCACATTGACGACCCGGGCCTGTTCGGTGGCCAGCAGCAGCGGCAGCAGCTGACCGGTGAGCGCGAAATGGCCGAGGTGGTTGGTGCCGAACTGGCTCTCGAAGCCCTGTCGGGTCCGCCGCAACGGTGGGTACATCACCCCGGCGTTGTTGATCAGCAGGTCGAGCCGGTCATGCTCGGCCTGGTACGCGTCGACGAACGCGGCCACCGAGTCCAGATCGGCCAGGTCCAGCCGGGCGACACTGACCTCGGCCGCCGGGTACTGCTCGCGGATCCGGGCCGCTGCGGCGTCACCCTTGGCCGGGTCCCGTCCGGCCAGGACCACCCGCGCTCCCCGGCCGACCAGCGCCCGGGCGGTCTGCAAACCGATGCCGCCGTACGCGCCGGTGACGATCGCGGTACGGCCGCCCTGGTCGGGAATGTCGTCGTACGTCCAGCGCCTCATTCGTCGCTCCTCAGCCCGCTGCCGACCACCGGCACGGCAGGCGGCGACAAGATTGACCCGACTAGATCATTTCGTCAAGCCGTACCGGTTCGACGGGTGTGGCACTTCGGAACAAGTGCCTGATATGGCCGCTATTGCGCGATATTGTGCAGGCACCGCCGAGTGGAAGCGGCCCCGCCCGTCCGCGCACAGGAGGTTCCGTGTCGCCTTCGCGTCGGTTGCTGGTGCTGCTCGCCGTGGCCGGGGCGGTTCCGCTGGTCGAGGCGGCGATCCTGGTCCGCATCGGATTTGTCTCACCACGGGCGTTGGCGCCGCAGGCCACCGCGGTCTGGCCCTACGACACATACCACGACCTGCGCTGGGTCTTCGTCTACCACAACTCCTGGCTGACCTTCGCCCTCGGCCTGTTGGCCGCGATCGCGCTGCGCGGCGCGCTCTCCGCGATCCTGGTTCGGCTGGCCTGGCCGGCGGAGGTGCCCCGACCGCCGCTCGGCGAGCTGCTCCGGCGCAACCTGGGCATCGCCGCGCTCACCGCGCTCATCGTGGCACCGTTCGCCGCCATGTCCTTTGCCGCATCGGCCGTGGCGCTGTCCTGGTTCGTGTTCGTGTCGCTGGGGCCGATGATCGTCATTGCTCCCTTTCTGCAGCGGATGTCGGTCGGGCCGGGTGGCTGGCGCGGACTACCGTCGGCCGAGTTGTTCGGCTGGTCGCTGCTGGACCTGGTCGTCCTGTCGGTGGCCGGCGGGCTGGTCTGGAGCGCCGGTTCCGGCTGGACGCCGGTGGTCGCCCTCGGTGCCGGCATGGTCAACGGACTGCTGTGGAACCGCACGGTCCGCGCCGCGCTGATACCGCAGCATGTCCGGCTGGCCCGCGCGCCGGTCACCCCGATCGTGGTGGTGCTGGCGATGGCGGCACCGCTCGTCGTGCAGATCTTGCAGGCGCCGCCGACCGGCACCACTGACACCTTCGACCCGCCGATCTTCGACCGGCCGCTCGCCGCCAGCGTGCCGTACGCGGTGATCCTGCTCGCCGGGCACGACTCCGCCTACGACGGCCGAGAAGCCGCCGACCCACGGGTACGCCGGTTCTCCTACGCCGGCATCGATGCCGACGGCCGTCCGCTGCCCTATTCGTCGCGGAGCACCCGGCAGTCGCTCACCCGCAGCGCGCTGCTGCTCGCCGCGCAGATCGACGTGCTGCACCGGCGTACCGGGCGACCGATCGCGCTGATCGGAGAAAGTGAGGGGGCCATGGTGGCCCGCACGTATCTGCGCGACCGGCCGGGCTCCCCGGTGCAGGTCCTGATGATGTTCAGCCCGCTGGCCCGGCCCGGCCGGGTCTACTATCCGCCGCCGGAGGCGAACAGTGGCTGGGGCATCGGCACCGGCTGGCTGCTGCGCGGCCTGTTCGGCGTGATCAACCTCGTCTCGGCCAGCGACCACACCCCGGACGAGCCTTTCATCCGTTCGCTGATTGATGACGCCCCGTTCTACCGCTACCGGACCATGTGCCCCGTTCCCGGGGTACGCGTGATCGCCTTCCTGCCGACAGTCACCGCCGTCGAGGCCCCACCCGGGCCCTACACGGGGATCCCGGTGATCGAGGTGCCCGCCTTCCACGCCAGCTTTCTCGGCCGCGCCACCGTCTCGAACGAGATGGTCGACTTCCTCTCCGGGCAGAACCTGGAGCGGCCGAGGAGGGAGTACGGCGTGATGCAGCGCCTCGGTTCCGCCTGGCAGGCCCCGCCGCTGACGATCACGCTGAACCCGGTGTGGCGCGAACGGCTCCCCCCAGGTCAGGGGTCGTTCCTGCAACAACGGCTATGTGCCTAGGCCGTCCGGTGATCGCCGCTGCGACGCCGCTGCCGCAGCAGCCCGATCAGCAGCCACACCGCCCACCCGACCAGCAGCAACGACAGCGTCTCCTTGACCGGCTGGAACGCAAACAGCAGCACGGCGGCCACCATGCCGATGATGCCCGCACCGATCGCGAGCAGGACGGTGGCCCGGCGGTCGATCGCCAACGCCAGCGCGGACGCCACCAGCACCGCCCCGACGACCAGCCGCAGCCACACCCAGCCGGTGAGGTCGAGCCGGTAGAAGCCGTCCTCGGCAACCATCACGTACGGGTCCACCACGGCGTTTTCTCCTGCGGCGAAGACGTCGATCGTGCCGGCCAGCCCGATCGCCAGTCCGGCGAGCAGCCGCCGACTCGTCGGCGGCGGGCCCGACCCGGCACCGCCCGAGCCCACCGCCACGCCCGGCGTCCCCCCGCTCGATGGAACCCCCGACATGGCCGCCCCCACCTGCATCATCGCCGCAGCGAACAGGGTAGCCAGCAGCGCACCGGCGGCGCGGCCGAACGGGTGAACCGCTGGCGAGGTGGCCCGGTCCGCCGGCGCAGCACCGGCGGACCGGGTGGTTCACCGGGCGGTGCAGAGGGTGCCGTTGAGCCGGAAGGCGGTCGGTACGACGTTGGGCCCGCTGTACTCGCCGACGAAGCCCACGTTCACGCTGCCGCCGGCGGCGATCCGGCGGGTGTCGTCGGTGCTGGTCACCCGAACGTCGGCGCCGGTCTGTGCCCAGTTCGCGTTCCAGCCGCTACCCACCCGTTGCCAGGACGTCGGCCAGGTCCAGGTCAGCGTCCAGCCGTCGATCGGCTGCTCGGTGTTGTTGGCGATGTCGACGCTGGCCACGTACCCGTTGCCCCAGTCGGTGGTGTTGGTGAAGCGGACGCTGCACGCGCTGTTGGCCGGGCTGCCGGTGGTGAAGGTGAGCGGCGGCGAGGCCCAGGAGACCCGTCCGGCGGTGTCGCGGGTCAGCACGTTGATCGTGTACCTGCTGCCGGGGTTGAGGTTGCCGACGGTGAACGAGGTACCCGAGGTCTCGCCGAGCTGCTCGCTGACCGCGCCGAACTGCCGGTGGATCTCGTACTTGGCGATCGGGCTGGCCCCCGGCGTGGCCGCCGGCCAGGAGATCGTCGCGCCGCGGTCGGTGACCTGGCGGGCAGTGGGCTGGCCCGGCGCACCGGGTACGCCGGTCGACGCGTTGGCCGGACGCACCACCAGGGTGGTCAGCGAGTACGGCGGCAGGGTCCGGCTGGTCGCGCTGCCGTTCTGGCTGGTGGCGATGGCGGTGGCGCCGTTGGTGTGGGTGTGCACCGTCGGCGCGCCGCTCGACGGGGTGAAGCCCGCGTAGTCGATGGTGACCGGATACTCGTGCTCCGGATCCTTGTTCACCAGCAGCACCGCCACCTCCCCGTTGCCGCGCCGCACCGCGTGCGCGGTGACCATCGGCTGGTCGGAGCCGGCCCGGAGGAACTGGTCGCCGGTACGCGCGAACCGGCTCATCATGGACAGTCCGTGGTACGCGGCGAACGGCGTGTTCACCGGCGGTTCGCAGACCGCGCCGTCGGCGGTGCAGTTGCCGCTGGAGAGCAGGCCGAAGTCGCCGTAGTCGGTCTGGCCCGCCACGGTGGTGACCCGGCCGATGCCGTTGTGCACGTTCCACCAGTGCACGGTGAAGACGCCGTTGGCCAGCAGCCCGCTGTAGGCGTCGGCCAGGAACAGCGCGGCGGGTTGGCTGGTCATGCCGTCCGCTGTCACGTTCACCTCGGTCAGGCTGATCCCGATCCGCCCGGCGTCCGGGCCGGCGTACCTGTCGATCTGCTGCCGGAGCAGGTGGACCGCGTCGGCGATGTGACCGGTCCGGGGCAGCGACTCGGCGGCGTTGCCGCCCGGATACCAGTGCACGTCGACGAAGTCGATCTTCGGACCGGCGATGCTCAGCACTGCCTGGTTCCACGGTCCCGGATCATTGCCCGCAGTCAGGCCGTCCGGCCAGTTGCCCGGCATGGTCAGCACCGCGCCGACCTTGATGGTGGGGTCGACGGCCTTCATCGCCTCGGCGTAGTCGACCACCAGGTTCGCGTAGTAGGTGGCGCTCTTGTCCGGGTGGTGGTCGGCCTCCCAGGCGGCGCCGTAGAGCCCGTTGCCGTAGTTCTCGTTGCCGACCGTCCAGTAGCGGGCGCCGTAGCCCTTCGTCACGTTGGCGTACCGCACCCAGTCGGCGGCCTCGGCCGGCGTGCCGGTGCCGTAGTTCGCGATGATCATCGGTTGGGCGCCGACCTCGCGGGCGGCGGCCATGAAGGTGTCGAAGTCGGTGCCGGGAGCGACGTAGCCGCCGGGCGCGGTGTGGTCGCGCCAGTGATAGATGTCGGCGTACGAGCCGCCGGGGTAACGCACCATCTGCACGCCTGCCGTCTTGAGCAGGTCCGTCGTCTCGGGGATCGCCAGGTGCTGATCCCAGATCGCGTGGTTGACGCCGAGTCCGGTCTCCGGCATGGTGGCCAGCCCGGCCCGCGCGTTCACGGTGACGGTCACCGGCGCGTTCGCCGCGCCGGCACTCGGAGCGGCGGCCCCGGTCAACACGCTGGTGCCGAGCACCATGCTCGCCACCAGCGCCGCTGCGCCGCGCCGAGACAGCGGTAGTGGTAGGGAAAGAGATCGAACACCGTGCCTGTTCGAGAGTGTCATGCCTGTCCTTCGCTGAGCACGCCGAGATCCGCCCCGAGTCGGCCCCACCAGGGCCTCGAACAGGGGCGGACGAGAGAACCTGCCGCCACCCGCCAAAGGCCATGACAGCCCCGGCTGCCCTCCGGGCGACGGTCACTCACGCGCGACAAGCATCGACACACCAAAATCCCACAACGATGCGGGACACCGCTACGGGCCCGAGCGACCAACCGATCCGCCCACTCACGCCTCCCCGTCCATGAGCCACCGGCCGCGCGCACCTCGGCGGCAATCTTGGTGCGAAAGTGCCCCCATAGGGGCGCTCCCGTACCAAGGTCCAAAGCGGCCGTACCAAGATTTAGCAGCGCGCGGCGCGTTCGATGATGGCGGCGAGGTCGAGGCCGGCGGGCAGGGTGCCATAGGCGTGGCCGTGGTCGCCGGCCAGCCGGGAGACGCAGAAGGCGTCGGCGACGGCCGGGTGGCCGTGCCGGACCAGCAGCGCGCCCTGGAGCACCAGGGCGAGTTGCTCGACCACCCGGCGGGCCCGCAGCTCGAGGTCGGCCGGATCAGCCAGGGCGGCGAACGCCTGGCGCGCGGCGGCGTCGAGTCGCCGGTCGGCCCCGGTCGCGGCCTCCACCTCGGCCCGCAACGCGGCCATCACCTCGGGCTGGCCGGCGAGCGCCCGCAGCACGTCCAGGGCCGCTACGTTGCCGGAACCCTCCCAGATGGAGTTCAGCGGCGACTCGCGGAACAACCGCGGCATGCCGGACTCCTCGACGTAGCCGTTGCCGCCCAGGCATTCCAGCGCCTCGGCGGCATGCCCCGGCCAGCGCTTGCAGACCCAGTACTTGCCGATGGCGAGGGCGATCCGTTTGAACGCGGCCTCTCCCCCGTCGCCTCGGGCGGCGCGGTCGGTGGCACCGGCGAGGCGCATCATCAGCGCCGTCGCGGCCTCGGACTCCACCGCCAGGTCGGCCAGGACGTTACGCATCAGGGGCTGGTCGACGAGGTGACGGCCGAAGGCCCGCCGGTGGGTGGCGTGGTGCGCGGCGGTGATGACAGCTTGCCGCATGCCCGCCGCCGCGCCGATCACACAGTCGAGCCGGGTCAGGTTGACCATGTCGATGATGGTGCGTACGCCCCGGCCCTCGTCGCCGACCCGCCAGGCGACCGCGTCGTCGTACTCGATCTCGGCGGAGGCGTTGGAGCGGTTGCCCAACTTGTCCTTCAGCCGCATCAGCCGGATCGGGTTGCGGGTGCCGTCGGGCAGCACGCGCGGCACCAGGAAGCAGGTCAGCCCCTCCGGCGCCTGGGCCAGGGTGAGGAACAGGTCGCACATCGGCGCGGAGGTGAACCACTTGTGCCCGACCAGCCGGTAGCTGCCGTCCAGCTGCGGGCGCGCGGCGGTGGTGTTGGCGCGTACGTCGGAGCCGCCCTGTTTCTCCGTCATGGACATGCCCGCCAGCAGCCCGTGCTTGGTCGACGGGGCCCGCAACCCGAAGTCGTACCCGGTCGCGGTGAGCAGCGGTTCGTAGCGCGCGGCCAGGTCCGGGGCGTGCCGCAGGGCCGGCACCGCCGCGTAGGTCATCGAAATCGGGCAGCCGTGGCCGGCGTCGGGGCGCCAGGTGTAGAACTTCGCGGCGCGGGCGACGTGCGCGCCGACCCGGTCGTCGGCCCAGGGCGCGGCGTGCAGGCCGTGCCCGACGGCGGTACGCATCAACTCGTGCCAGGACGGGTGGAACTCCACCTCGTCGATCCGATGCCCGTAACGGTCGTGGGTCCGCAGCACCGGCGGGTGTTCGTTGGCCAGCCGACCGTGCTCGATCGACTGCGCGGTGCCGGCGAGCCGACCGAGTTCGCGCACCTCACCGGTGGCCCAGCCGGCACCCTCGCGGACGAGCCCGTCGAGCAGGGCCGGGTCGTCGGCGGCGTCGTAGCCGACAAGCGGCGGCACCTGGTTGAACACCTCGTGTGTGGTCACCGGACAGACTCCAACCGTGCGACAGGTGAACGGAAAATTGAACCATCGTTCAGCTCAGGCCGGCAACCCGCTTGGCGAACCAGTGGTGGGCGTACGGATTGGTGTTGTAGCGCGGGATCTCGTGGTAGCCCGCGCTGCGGTAGAGCTGGATCGCCTCGGTGAGGCTGCCGTTGGTGTCCAGCCGGACGGTGTCGGCACCGGCGGCTGCGGCCCGCCGCTCCAGTTCGCCGAGCAGTCGCCGACCGACGCCGAGCCCACGCACCGACCGGGACACCCAGAGGCGCTTGATCTCGGCGGGCTCACCGGCGCTGAACCGCAGCGCACCGCAGCCCACCGCCTCGGTGTTGAGGGTGGCGACCAGGAACAGGCCGGCCGGCGGGACGAGGTCCGGTTCGTCGTCGATGTCGAGGTCAAAGCCGGTCTCGAAGCGCTCGTTCAGCTCCCCCAGGTAGGCCCGCAGGCAGGTGCGGGCACGCGCGTCACCGGGTGGGCAGGTGTCGATGGTGACGAGCGAGGCCATCAGCAGCCGTTGCACCTCGGACATGGCGGCGATCAGCCGGTCCCGCTGGCCGTCGCTCAGCGGCGCGAGCATCGACCAGGCCAGCTCGTCGGACCTGCGGTCGAGCAGGTGCCATTCGGCGCGGCCGGCCTCGGTGAGCCGGGCGGTGCGGACCCGCCCGTCCCCGTCCGCCGAACCCACAGTGACCAGACCCGCGCCCTCCAGCGCGCGCAGCAGCCGGCTGAGATAGCCGGCGTCGAGATCCAGGCGGGTACGCAGCACCGCGACCTCGGCGCCGGCCAGGCCGATCTCCCACAGCAGGCGCGACTGGGCCAGTGGCCGGTCGCGGGCGAGAAAGCTGTCGTCCAGCGCGCCGACGCGCTGGGTCACCGTGCGGCTGAAGTGCCGCACCACGTCGACACGTTGACGGTCCATGATTGCTGACTTTAGTCAGGTATCGCCGATCATGGTAACCGTCGCGCCACCCGGGTCACGGGTCCTGGCGGCGGGACGGTGTCAGGGCCGCCAACGCGGCCGTCGCCAGCACACCGGCGCAGGCGTACAGCACCGACGCGGTCCGGGTGGTCTCGACGAACACCCCGAACGCGTTGGTGGTGAGCACCAGCGGCAGGTTCTGCACGAGCACCAGCACCGCCTGCACCCGGGACAGGTGGGTGGCCGGCGTGGCGGCCAGCACCAGCGGGCCGACGTGGGTGGCGAACCCGCCCGACCCCAGGCCGACCACCGCCCCGGCCACCACCGCTCCCACCGGCGAGCCGGCCGCCGCCAACGCGGCCACACCCCCGGCAGCCACCAGCAGGCTGACGGCTGCCACCCGGCCCGGGTCGGCAAGCGCGCCGCGCAGCAGCACCAGCACCGCGACGCCCGCCGTGCCCAGGGCCAGCGCAGCGACCACCACGCCGGCCACCTGCGGCGGCCACGACCGCTCCCGCGCGAGCAACGGTACGAGCAGTCCGGTGACCGGCAGCAGGAAGCCGGCGGCGACTCCGACCAGCAGCAGCGTGGGCCGCAGCACAGGGTGGGCCGCGGCGACCCGCAGCCCGTCCAGCGCGGCTCGCCCCACCGATCGCGCCGGTTCCGGCCCGCCGTCGCTGCCGGCTCTCGCCGCGTACGGTCGCAGGGCCACCAGCACCGCCAGCAGCACCGCGAAGGTGGCGGCGTTGGCCAGTGCCACCCCGGCGAGGCCGAGCCCGGCCAGGAACAGCCCACCGGCCGCCGGCCCAGCGAACAGGGCCAGTTGACCGGCCAGGTGGCGGGCCGACATGGCCCGGGCCAGCCCGTCCGCCGGCACCAGCCGTCGAGGCATCGCGCCCGTGCTCGGCAGGTAGAAGGCGTCCACGATCCCGATGGCCAGGGCGGTCAGCAGGAGCGGCAGCCCCGGATCGGCAGGCGACCACACGGCCACGGCCAGCGCCGCCATGACCACGATCATCGCCGCGTCCGAGAGCACCAGGACGATCCAGGGGCCGAACCGGTCGGCCACCGCGCCACCGACCAACAGCAGCAGCACCCGGGGCGCGACGATCGCGCTGAGCACCAGCGCGGCGAAGCGGCCGCCCTGCCCGGCCGCGGTCCAGGCCATCGCGAAGGCCATGGCCTGCACGCCGAGCAGGGACAGGGTGGTCCCGCCCAGCCACGTCCAGTACGCCGGAGGCACGGTCGTCCCCGCGCCGGTCGTCGCGACCACGTCGTCCTCCCCGTCCACCGCCGGCTCCACCTGGCGGTGCCGGTGGAGGGCATCGCCGGGTGCGCGGCCCAATCTCGGGGCTCAAGCAGGTCGAGGGTCAAATCAGCGTGCCGGGATTCGGTTTCCGCGACGCGTCGCTCGAGGGGACAAGGTTGCGCGGATGTTAACTCGATAGATATGTTAACGATAACATCGATGAGCTTCGCATCGATCCGCCACCTCACGCCTGGCATCCCGGAGGCTGTCATGCCCTACCCGTCCCTCAACCGTCGGCGCATGCTCCAGGCCACCGGCGCGGCCGCCATCGCCACCGCGGTCGGCCCGGCCCTGCGCGGCGGCACCGCCGTCGCGGCGATCCCCCCGGCCCGGCCCGACATCGGCGTCGGTGCGTACGCCTTCGACATGGGCCAGGTGCGGCTGACCGCCAGCCGCTGGCTGGACAACCAGAACCGCACCCTGAACTACCTGCGCTTCGTCGATGTCAACCGGCTGCTCTACAACTTCCGCGCCAACCACCGTCTCTCCACCAGCGGCGCGGCGGCGCTCGGCGGCTGGGAGGCACCCGACTTCCCGTTCCGCACCCACTCACAGGGGCACTTCCTGACCGCGTGGGCGCACATGTGGGCGGTGCTCGGCGACACCACCTGCCGGGACAAGGCCAACTACATGGTGGCCGAGTTGGCCAAGTGTCAGGCCAACAACGCCGCAGCCGGCTTCAACACCGGGTATCTCTGCGGCTTTCCCGAGTCCGACTTCACCGCCGTGGAGAACCGCACGCTGAACAACGGCAACGTGCCGTACTACGCCATCCACAAGACCCTGGCCGGCCTGCTCGACGTGTGGCGGCACATCGGCAACAACCAGGCCCGCGACGTGCTGCTGGCGTTCGCCGGCTGGGTCGACTGGCGCACCGGCCGGCTCAGCGCGACGCAGCTGCAGTCCATGCTGGGCACCGAGTTCGGCGGCATGAACGCGGTGCTGACCGACCTGTACCAGCAGACCGGCGACAGCCGCTGGCTGACCGTGGCGCAACGGTTCGATCACGCCGCCGTGTTCAACCCCCTGGCGTCGAACTCCGACCAGCTCAACGGGCTGCACGCCAACACCCAGATCCCGAAGTGGATCGGCGCTGCCCGCGAGTACAAGGCCACCGGCACCACCCGCTACCGCGACATCGCCAACAACGCGTGGAACATCACCGTCAACACCCGCACCTACGCGATCGGCGGCAACAGCCAGGCCGAGCACTTCCGCGCGCCCAACGCCATCTCCGGGTACCTGCGCAACGACACCTGCGAGCACTGCAACACGTACAACATGCTCAAGCTGACCCGGGAGCTGTGGCTGCTCGACCCGAACCGGGTGGCGTACTTCGACTTCTACGAGCGAGCGCTGCTCAACCACCTCATCGGCGCGCAGAACCCGGCCGACAACCACGGTCACATCACCTACTTCACCCCGTTGCAGCCCGGCGGCCGGCGCGGCGTGGGACCGGCGTGGGGCGGCGGCACCTGGAGTACGGACTACAACTCCTTCTGGTGCTGCCAGGGCACCGGGCTGGAAAGCAACACCACGCTGATGGACTCGATCTACTTCCACAACGGCAGCACGCTCACCGTGAACCTCTTCATGCCCTCGGTGCTGGACTGGTCGCAACGCGGCATCACCGTCACCCAGTCCACCAGCTTCCCGGCCAGCGACACCAGCACGCTCACCGTCACCGGCAGCGTCGGCGGGTCGTGGACGATGCGGATCCGCATCCCGGCCTGGACCCAGGGCGCCACGGTCAGCGTCAACGGCACGGCGCAGAACATCGCCACCACCCCGGGCACGTACGCCACCCTCACCCGTTCCTGGGCTGCCGGGGACACGGTCACCGTACGCCTGCCGATGCGGGTGGTCATCGAGCCGACCAACGACAACCCGAACGTCGTGGCGCTGCGGTACGGCCCGGCGGTGCTCTCCGGCAACTACGGCAACACCGCGCTGTCGGCACTACCCGCGCTGGCCACCGCCTCGGTGACCCGCACCAGCACCTCGGCGCTCACCTTCACCGCCACCGCCAACAACGCGTCTGTCAACCTGATCCCGTTCTACGACGCGCACGGGCACAACTACACCGTCTACTGGAGCAGCGGCGGCTCCTCCGGCCCGGCCGAAGCCACGTTCCGCCTGGTCAACGCCGCCAGCGGCCTGGTGCTGGGGATCGAGAACATGTCCACCG
The DNA here is from genome assembly GCF_003236305.1 of Micromonospora endophytica. Classification (GTDB taxonomy): domain Bacteria; phylum Actinomycetota; class Actinomycetes; order Mycobacteriales; family Micromonosporaceae; genus Micromonospora; species Micromonospora endophytica. The sequence goes on from NZ_POTX01000158.1 coordinate 12,615, forward strand.
CCGACGGCGCACCGGCGTTGCAGTGGGCCGACAACGGCACCCTGGACCACGACTGGCACCTGGTCGTCGACGGCAGCACTGTGCGGTTCCGCAACGCCAACAGCGGCAAGGTGCTCGGCGTGCAGGACATGTCCACCGCCGACAACGCGCAGGTCCTGCAATGGTCGGACACCGGCACGGCCGACCACCGATGGACCGTCGTGGACGCCGGCGACGGCTCCCACAAGATCCGCAACAGCAACAGCGGCAAGCTGCTCGCCCTGCTGAACGGCTCCACCGCACAGGGTGCCCGGGTCGTCCAGGATCCCGACAACGGTACGCCTGACAACAACTGGCGGTTCGTGCCCAACGGCACCCGCCGCATCCAGAACCTGGCCACCGGCCTGGTCCTCGGCGTGCAGAACATGTCCACCGCCGACGGCGGCCTGGTGATCCAGTGGGGTGACACCGGCACCGCCGACCACCTCTGGACCGCGGTCGTGGACAGCGGAGGCTACCTGCGGCTGCGCAACTCGCACAGCGGCAAGGTGCTGGGCGTGGAGAACGGCGGCAGCGCCAACGGCGCCCGGGTGGTGCAGTGGGCCGACAACGGCTCGACCTCGAACCGGTGGCGACTGCGCTACGGCGCGAACGGTTATTTCCGGATCCAGTCCGCGAACGGGGGGCGGGTCCTCGGTGTCCAGAACGCCTCGTCGAGCCAGGGCACCCAGATCATTCTCTGGGACGACAACGGCGCCGGCGACCACCGCTGGCGGTTTATCTGAGCACGGCCGGCTGCCGTGCGGCCCGGTGAAGCGTCCCGGGCCGCCCGGCAGCGACATCCAGCCCGGGAGATTCATCGACATCACTTGAGTGCGTTATCGATAACATGCTAGCTTTTGGCCAAGGAGCACGGGCACACTCCTGTTCATCGAGGTCGCCGGCCATCAGGCCGAGGTGGGTTCACTCGCCAATCCGCCGATCATCGGCGGCCTGTCCGGGCCTGGATCCGTGAGGCGCCGCGCGCTGACATCCCGCGCGGAAGGGCCACCTTCACGGTAGGCAGCACCGATTCGTCTCGTGACAGCCGGCTGCCACGAGGGGTCGACACACATCGCAGCCCGTCCTGGCACCGACGCGACACAGCCTCGGCGCGGCCCCGCCGTGTCCCGGATCGGGTTGCGCCGTCGCGCCGCGCCGTCGTACCACCACCGTACGGAAGGAATCCCGATGCGTCCCAGATGGAAGGCCAGAGCTGCCCTGCTCACGGCCACAATTGGCCTGGTGGCCGCGGGTGGTGCCGTGACCCTGCCGGCCAGCGCCGCGGCGGTCGGCTGCTCGGTCAACTACGCCATCTCCTCGGAGTGGCCCGGCGGCTTCGGCGCAGGAGTCACCATCACGAACCTGGGCGACCCGCTGACCGGATGGACCCTCACCTGGTCCTACAACGCAGGGCAGGCCATCACCCAGGCGTGGAATGCGACGGTCACCCAGAACGGAGCGCAGGTGACGGCCCGCAACGTCAGTTACAACGGCAGCATCGCCACCAACGGCACGACCTCGTTCGGCTTCAACGGCTCGCGGGGCGGCACCAACCCGGCGCCGACGAGCTTCGCGCTCAACGGCACCCCGTGCACCGGCTCGCCCGGCCCGTCGACGCCGCCGACCAGCTCGCCGCCGCCGACCACCCCGCCGC
>NZ_POTX01000159.1 GCF_003236305.1 Micromonospora endophytica
CTCCCGATACAAACGCACCGCACGTTCACGCAGCTCATCGGGGTACTTCTTCGGTGCTGCCACGGATGACTCCCTTCAGCTCCATCAGAGCATGATCGAAAGCCTCCGAGCTACCGGGGGAACCTCACCTACTCGTCCGGCTACCGCAACCCCTACACCTGGCTGCCGGGTAGCGAAGTCCAACCGCACAACCTCGCCTCGGCTGTCGTAGATACCGCCCACCAACTCGTGGCTCTTTGCCTTGCTGCGGGAGACACCACCAGCGCCAGGTGGGCCGTAGAACGGGCCTGGCTTGCGGACCCTGCCCGCCTTGATGACCACCCCTGGATCGACGCCATGCGAGTAGCACACGCCGACGGCCGTGCTGCCGAGCTTCGAGCCCTCCTGGACGACCTGGTACGTGCTCGTGAAGCGGAAGTACCGGAGGACCTATCGCCGAACACATACGGAGCCATCAATGAGTTGGTAGCCAACCTTCTGAAGGTCGGCTGACGGGAACCTGACTCTTGACGGCCGGCCGAGTCGCGTGGCCACACGTCCCACCTTCTAAAGTCCCCTGGGCTCACCAGCACGAACAACCCTCGTTCGGGTTCTGGGCGCAGATCGCGGCCATCTCGGCCAGGTAGGCGGCCAGAGATTGAAGAACTGCCGCCGCTCGTTGCTGTTCAACGCCGGCCTCGTCGCGGATCGGGGTCGCGGGGACCGGCCCTCCGAACCGCACCGCGTCTGCGTTCCGTACACCTGAGGTTCGCCCTTCGCGGCGGCGATCCGGTCCTTCAGATACGCGACACCGCTCATCCGACAAGTCCGACCGATGCCTACGCCACTTCACCACCACGACGTGATCAACGAGCGGGAAGCCGGTCTGGGATATCCGGCTGCCGGCTTGTGCCGGTCCCGTTTCGTCCGTCAGGGAAAAGTTGTTCACCTTCATGTAGCCCGAGTGTCGGCTACCTGACTCGCGGGCTTCGATTGCTGATTTTTGTCGGACGCCTCGCTTATGGTCCGCGGCGTGGCAAGCACCAATGATCACTTGTGGGCACACAGCGCCTCCGGCGGTGAGCGGCACCGGCTTGAAGATCACCTTCGGGATACAGCACGGCTCGCGCGATCATTCGCGGAACCGTTCGGCATGGGCGACCTGGCATGGTGGGCCGGACTTGTGCACGACGGCGGCAAAGCCTGGTGCGCCTGGCAGGAGAAACTCCTCAAAGTCGAGCCGTCTGGAAAGAGGGTCGGTCTCGACCACAAGTCGTTTGGCGTGCACCTTGCTGAGCGACACGGTCTGGAGCCGGTGATGTGGGCGGTGGCCGGGCATCACGGGGGCCTGACGTCCAGGAAGGAGGTCAACGGGCTCCTCGGTGCCGACGACGCGCAGTTGGGCGCGCTCACCGATCGATGGGCTGACGCGGAGCGGCGGTTGCGCACGCTCGTTCCCGAGATGTTCTCCGCCCTCCCAGAGTTGTCCACCAGCTATGTCGATGCCGACGCCATGACGCGTGAGTTCCTGGTCCGCTTCCTCTTCAGCTGCCTGGTTGATGCTGATGCTTTGGACACTCAGGCGCATCGCATGGGTACGGCACACCGGCTCGGCCGAGACCTGAATGGGCCGATACTGCTCGAACGCTTTCTCAGCCGCAGAAAGAAGTTCCTGGACAACCGGCCAAAAGGGCCAATGGACGCGCACCGGGAGCGGGTGTTCTCCGAAGCGATGACGGCAGCGGAGCAGCAGCCGGGCATTTTCCGACTGACAGCGCCGACCGGAACTGCCAAGACGATCGCCTCGGCGGGCTTCGCGCTGCGGCATGCCGTCTGTCATGGCAAGCGCCGGATCATCGTGGCGGTGCCGTTCATCACGATCACGGAGCAGAACGCCAACGTCTACCGGCAACTGCTCGACCCGGGCGAGGCCGAGGCTGAGCGGGTCGTCCTGGAGCAGCACAGCCACGTCGACCTTGGTGATCCCGAAGACACCGAGCAGCTTCAGTCATGGCGCAAGCTCGCCTCAGAAAACTGGGACGTTCCGTTTGTGGTCACCACCACGGTGCAGCTCTTCGAGTCGCTGTTCGGTCGCATGCCGTCCCGCACGAGGAAGCTTCACCGTCTCGCCAACTCGGTGATCATCCTCGACGAGGTGCAGGCGCTACCGCATCGCCTGCTGCCGCAGATTGCCGATGCCCTGCGGATACTCGTGCAGCGCTTCGGTGTCACGATCCTGCTCTCCTCGGCCACCCAACCGGTGCTCGGTGCGTTCAAGCCGTTTGAAAAGCTCGACGTACGCGAGATCATCACAGATCCATCGGCGCTGTTCGACGAATGTCGGCGCGTTCAGTTCGAGTGGCGTGTCACGCCAAAACCCGCACTGGCTGACGTGGTCACCGAGGCGGCGTCCCACCGGCAAGCCTTGATGGTGGTCAACACGGTCCGCGATGCCCGCGACGCCTACCAGGCCGCCCCCACGTCACCCGACATCACGGCCCTGCACCTGTCGACCGCCATGTGTCCCGCGCACCGACGAGCTGTGCTCGACAAAGTCCGCGATTGCCTTAAAGCCAAGTCGCCGATCTTCCTGGTAAGCACGTCGCTGGTGGAAGCCGGTGTCGACCTCGACTTCCCAGTGGCGTTCCGGGCGATCGGGCCCCCAGATTCGATGTCCCAGGTCGCCGGCCGGTGCAACCGCGAAGGCAAGTTGGGGATGCCGGGCGGAGGACTGGTCGTCATCTTCGACCCGGCCGATGGCGGGATGCCGCCGTCGTACAAGACCCAGGTCGAAAAAGCCGAAATCTACTTCGGGCCCGACAGGGACCCTGAGGACACGGAGGCGCTAGAAGACTATTTCGTCGACCTCTACGACTCGTTGGGGATCGAGGCCAAGGGCCGCCCTGCGCAGGTGATTCGCTCCAACCGTCACAGGTGGGACTTCCGGTCAGTCACCGACGGACCAGTCACCGGGATCGACGCCAGGGGCCGAGAAGCACGAGACCGCAAGCTCGCCTTCCGGATGATCATCGACGACACCGTGCCCATCGTCGTCCGCTATGGCGACCAGCAGGCACATAATTTGATCAACGAGTGTCTTGCTGAACTGCGTGGACCATGTCCCGACCGCAGCGCCTTTCGGAGGTTGCAGCCCTACGTGGTGACCGTTCGGCGGCAGTTGACGACCAAGCCTGAGGTGCAGGCGAACTTGTCACCCGTGGTGGGCGACCTCTACGAGTGGCTGGGCAGATACGACGACGGACACGGAATCGTTCTCGAGCCTGATCGACAGGACTTCTTGCTATGACCTCGCGAGAGGTCGGTGTCGTGTGCGTCCAGCGCGACCTTGCCCACCCCAAAGTGGTCGCCCGAGGCGGTCAAGATCGACAGTTTAGTCGTCAAGGAATTGGATCAAAGCAATCATCAAGAAGACCGTCGCCGTGAAGGCGCCGCCTCCAGCCAGGGCAGCATTCGCCGGATTCGCGCCGCCGAACCAGGCCAGCCAGGTAGCTCCCGCAGCGATGAGCAAGGCAGCGAGCAGGGCAATCGCCGCCAAAAGTCGCCTGTCATTCGTCCGCTTGGTTCGGAGAGCGGAGCCCTCGCCACCGTCCACCTACTACTCCCTTGGAAAAGCCCTCCGGCGGAGGGGGCCGCACGTCCGTCGGCTTCGGATACTAGAGCGTCGATTGCAATTCGGGCAACCAGTCCTACTTCCCGCCGACAGAACTTGCTAAGCTGACCACGCCTCCGTAGGCGAGAGGCGCCGATGGCGGAGAGCGGGCACCTGCCTGTGCTACTCCGAGGATCTCAACTGTCGGCGGGAAGCGGGACTGGTCAAACCAATCAGCTGGTTCGCTCCGGGGCCAGGCCATCTGGCCTAGGCCCGGAGCGAGCGTCCCGCCTTTAGTCCGCCACACCACTCATTGCATTCATGGCGTGAACCCCAACGAGAGGAGATCTATGGTGAGCCGATCTTCGGGTGCCCGGAAGCACCCACCGGTCGTGGTGCAGGTCAAGGGCGAGGGTGCTCTGTTCACGCGGCCTGAGCTGCGAGTCGAACGGGTGACGTACCCGGTCATGACACCGTCGGCGGCGACCGGCATCCTGGACGCGATCTTTTGGAAGCCGGAGTTCCGCTGGGTCCCCGTCAAGATCGAGGTGTTGCGTCCGATCCAGCAGTTTACCCTTCGGCGGAACGAGACTCACGACCTGCCCAGTTTGGCGGATGCGGCCTCCAACGGCCGCCGGATCGACACCGTCGGCAACCGAGACCAACGTAGCGCGGTATGTCTACGCGATGTGGAGTACCGCATCCACGCGCAGGTGGAGGTGGCCTCTCACGCCGACAAGACCGAGGCGGCCTACCGCGACCAGTTTCGACGCCGAGTCGAGCGGGGCGCCTGCTACCAGTACCCATTCCTCGGCACCCGGGAGTTCCCGGCCACGTTCTTTGCAGCCGACGATCGTGCGCCGATCGGCGACACGATTGACCTGGGCATCATGCTGCATCGCATCCACTATGGCTCGCCTTCTCGGTTCGACTGGTTCACCGCGCGCCTGGAGGCTGGCGTGCTGCACATCCCGGCGCAGGGCATCCCGGGCACCGGCCCCGGCGCCGACCTGACGGCTGCGTCGGCGGGAGTTGCCTGATGCTCAGGCAACTCGTCGACTACCAGCCACCGGCGGAAGAGACTGACGAGGGCGAGGCTGCCCGCCCGTACAGCCGGCAGCGGGTGATCCGCTGGGAGCTGAACCTCGACCGGGAGGGCCGTTTTCTCAGGATCGTGTCGCTCGCCGATCCGTCCGAGCGGGCCACCAAATTCGGGGTGCCGGTCGTCGTGCCAAACGTCAGCCGGACCTCCGGCGTGGCACCGGCCCTCGGCGTTGACGACGCGCAGTACGTTCTCGGCTGGTGTGACAGCAAAGCGAAGCCGGAACGGGTACGCGAAGCACACGCCGCGTTCATCGAACTGACCCGACGCTGGCTCCGGGAGTTTCCCGACGATCCGGCGGCGCGAGCCATGGTGGCCTTCTACGACCGCAACGAGCGGCCCGCCCTTCTCGACGAGGCGAAGTCGAAAGACCTCGTCGTCGTCAAGGTCGCCGGGTCTCGGGTGACCGATCGTGACTCGCTCTGGACGCTGTGGGAGAAGGTGGTCCGCGAACGCAAGAGCGGCGGTACCGCCGGCAACTCCCAGCGACGTGGGTTGTGTCTGGTGTGCGGTAGCCAGGCTGCGCTACTCGACCGGCTACCGCAGGCACTGCCCAAGGTGCTGATACCACGGGCCGAACAGGAAATCGCCCTGGTCTCGGCCAACAAGCGGATCCACACCTACGACTACGCTGAGGGTTTGGTCAGCTCGCCGATCTGCGTGGACTGCGGATCGGCCGCCGTGACGAACCTGCACGCCATTCTGAACGGCGAGCACTCCACCTTCACCTTCGCCGGCCAACGCTCACGCCTGATCTGGTGGGCGACGAAGGGTGTCGCCAGCAAGACCATCCTTCTGCTCTCCGGCAAGCTGGAAGAGATTCGCGACCACCTGCACTCGCTCGCTTCCGGCCGTCCCGTCCGCCGTCGAGCCGACACAGCCGATTTCCAATCGGTGACCCTGTCCGGCAACGTGGCTCGGCTGGTCGTCCACCGTTGGGTGACCATGCCGTTGGCCGAGGCAGAAGCCAACGTCGACACCTGGTTCTTCGACCATCAGATCCTCGCCCGGAGCGCGGAATATCCCAGCGGCTTTCCGATCTGGCTGCTCGTGCTCTGCGCCGGCCAGTGGCAGCCCGGTGACGCACCAAACTCCGGCCGCTACATACAGCTTCACGACAAGGCCGCCGACCGGCCCGATGACCTGGCCCAACTCTTGCTGCACAGTGCGCTGCACGGCGACCTGCTGCCGGCGTACCTGTTGGCGCACGTGGTCCGCCGGGTCCGCACCGATCTGCGGATCGACGGGCCACGCGCCGCGCTGCTGCGCGTCGCCCTCAACCGCCATCCGCTTCGTAAAGGAGAAGGACCCGCCGCCGTGCTCGACGAGAAACAGGACAACCCCGCCTACCTGTACGGGCGGCTCTTCGCCGTGCTGGAATCCCTGCAACACCGGGCCTACCCGGGTGACGAGTTGCCCAACGCGACGTTCTTCCACCGCTACTTCGCAGGTGCCGTCGCCAATCCACGTGTGGCTCTGGCACAGGGCTGTCAACTCTCCGCCGCCTGGCTCAAGAAGCTGGACAGCAAAGCGCGCATACGCAACGGAGAAGCCAGTGAACGGACCGAGGCCCAACGAGCGGCCAAGGCCGCGTACCGGTTCCGCGAACGGCTGCGCAGCCTGCACGACCGACTCGACGGCCCGGTCACACCCCTCGGCGACGCGGAAAGCCAGTCGTGGTTCGTGCTCGGCTACTTCCACCAGCAGGCCCACGACATCCGGATGGCCCGCGCCGGCAAGGCCCCCGAAGTGCCGGTCGAGGAACTGACCCTCAACGAGACGGACAGCAACGCCGACCTCCCGGAAGGAAACGACCAGCAGTGAAGCCGCACACCATTGACCCGTCCGTACGCCACGACGCCGTCCTCTTCTTCGACGTGGTGGACGGCAACCCGAACGGCGACCCGGACGGGGGCAACCGGCCGCGGGTCGACGAGGCCACCGGTCACGGCCTGGTCACCGACGTCGCGATCAAACGCAAGATCCGGGACACGATCGGCTTCGCCGCCGAAAGCCTCGGGTACGACCTGGCGCGTTACCAGATCTTCGTGGAAGCCGGGCACGCACTGAACACACGTGCCGTCGAGTCCTACACGGCGACTGGCATCCAACCCAACGCCAAGAAGCTCACCCCGCAGCAGGCCGAGACCGCCCGGAAATGGATGACCGACCGCTACGTGGACGTACGGCTCTTCGGGGCGGTGCTGTCCACCGGCGACACCAAGGCACTCGGCCAGATCCGGGGGCCGCTGCAGTTCGGCATGGCCCGCTCGATCGACCCGGCGATGCCGGTCTCGCACGCCATCACCCGCATCACGCAGACCCGACAAAAGGATATTGACGAGGGTCAGAGCACGGAGATGGGAAGCAAGTGGACGGTACCGTACGCCCTCTATCGTGCTCAGTTCCACTACTCGGCAGCACTGGCCCGCCGCACAGGGGTGACCAGCGAGGACCTGGCTGCGCTCTACCACTCGCTGCGGTTCATGTTCGAGCACGACCGCACCGCGACCCGGGGGATCATGACACTCCGCGGGTTGTACGTCTTCAACCACAGCGATGCCTTCGGCAACGCGCCGGTGCAGCCGCTCCTCGATCGGATCACGGTGAAACCGACGAGAGACGTGCCGCGTGCCTTCTCGGATTACGACATTGCCGACGACCTCGGCGATCTGCCTGCCGGTATCACCGCCGAAGCGCTGCACCGGTGAGCAACGGATGACATGGTGGCCTGACGGGGACAACGACGCCGGTCGGATCGCCCTATCCGCCCTGGAACACTACGCCTACTGTCCCCGTCAGGCCGCGCTCATCCACGTCGAAGGCGTTTTCACCGATGACGGGAACACGGTGCGGGGCCAGTTGGCGCACGAGCGGGTCGACAAACCCGGGGTACGGGCCACCGCAGCCCCCGGCATGCGTCAGCACTACGCCGTTCCGGTCTGGAGCCGTGAGCTGGGCCTGTACGGTCGGTGCGACGTGGTGGAAATCGGACATGGCACGGCGGTACCCGTGGAGCACAAGATCGGCCGGTACCAACCACATGGCCCAGCTGACGTGCAGGTCGCCGCACAGGCCATCTGCCTGCGGGAGATGCTCGACCTCGACGTGCCGTACGGCGAGATCTTCACCCATGCCGATCGCCGTCGGCACCGTGTGCCGCTGACCGACGCCATGCTGTCGGCTGTCGGCGAGACGGTCGCTGCGTTGCGTTCGGCGCTCACCGCAGCCACACTGCCGCCACCGGCCGCCGACCGGCGGTGCCGACGGTGCTCACTCCTCGACGACTGCCTACCCAAGGCACTGAACACTGCCTTCGACCTCTACTCACCACGACCCCTCGGCGACTGGAATGCCTGAAGTCATCAAGAACACCCTCTATGTCATGCGGCCCGGAAGCATCCTCAACCTCGACAACGACGCAGTTCGCGTCTATCACCCCGACAGCGGCCCCAAGCGACTCCCGCTGATCCGCATCGATCACGTCGTCGTGTTTGGCGGCGTGTCCATCACCGAGGATCTGCGGCATCGATGCGCCGCCGACCAACGATCGGTGACCTGGCTGTCCGGCAACGGCCGATTCCTGTCCCGGGTGATCGGCCCGCAGGGCGGCAATCCGCTGCTGCGGGTCGCGCAGCACGACGCGCTCCGCGACCCAGCTCGCCGGCTTGACGTGGCACGGTCGTTCGTCGCCGGCAAACTCCAAAACACCCGACAACTACTGCTGCGTGCCGCAGCCGATGCCAGCGGAGCGCGGCAGGCCGCACTGCGTGCCGCAGCCACCGCCATCGCCAACGACCTGCCGGGACTGGCCAACACCGACAACATCAACGTCGTGCTCGGGATCGAAGGCCAAGCCGCGAAGCGGTACGTCGGCTGTTGGCGACATCTACTGTCAGCGCACGCGAAAGTACCTGCGCCGACGCATCGAGTCAGCCGGCCACCGACCGACCCCGTCAACGCCGCACTCTCGTTCGGGTACGGCATGCTGCGTGTCGCCGTCCACGGCGCACTTGAAACGGTGGGCCTCGATCCGTACATCGGCTACCTACACGGCATCCGGCCCGGCAAGCCAGCGCTCGCTCTCGACCTCATGGAAGAAATGCGGCAACTACTCGTCGACCGGACGGTCTTTACCGCCTTCAACCTGCGGCAACTGCTACCCGAGCACTTCACCACCCACCCCGGAGGCGGCTGCGAACTAACCGAGGACGGCCGTCGCGCATTCCTCACTCAGTGGAGTGAGGCACGAGCCCGAGAATGGCCACACCGGCAGCTCGACCGGCCCGTTCCAGCGGCAACCCTGCCCGTCATCCAAGCCCGGCTGCTCGCCCGACACCTGCGCGGCGACACGCCACGGTATCTGCCGTGGAGCCCGGCCTGATGGAATACCTGATCACCTACGACGTGGACACCACCACCAAGCAGGGAGAGCGCCGACTACGGCGGGTCGCGAAAGTCTGCGAGGGATACGGCATACGGGTGCAGAAGTCCGTCTTCGAAGTCACGTGCACCGCCGCCCAACTGCCAAGCCTTCGACAGCAACTCATCGATATCATCGATGCCCAGGCAGACAGCATCCGGCTATACCGACTGACGGCCGGCAGCCTGCGAGCCGTGGAATGTCTCGGCGCCGCCCGCCTCGCGCCACACCACGGTGACCACATACTCTAGATGATCTAGGAACCTCAAGTTCGACGAATCTGAGCGCTAGGTTCCGAGGCAAAAACGGGAGCGAAAGGGGCATTCCAATAGCTTGTTGCTGCGGCAATCACGCTCAGATTCGTCTTCCCGCAGGTCAACAAGCCGGCGCTGGCGGTTCGCCGTCGGCGAGGATCTCAACCCTGCTGATCCGCTGGTGCCGCAGGTGCAGATCTACGGCGCTGGCGGTTCGCCGTCGGCGAGGATCTCAACCTTGCCGGTGGCGCGGCCGGTGGAGAGCAGCCCGGCCGGCGCTGGCGGTTCGCCGTCGGCGAGGATCTCAACCGGCTCGTCGGCTGCCGGTAGCGCGGCGGTGGTGGCGCGGCGCTGGCGGTTCGCCGTCGGCGAGGATCTCAACTCACGGCTTGACCGGGTCCGGCTCCGGGGTCGGGTCCGGCGCTGGCGGTTCGCCGTCGGCGAGGATCTCAACATAAACGCGGCGGGTGTCTCGCCGCGCTTGCGGCCGGCGCTGGCGGTTCGCCGTCGGCGAGGATCTCAACATCCACTTCTGCCAGGTCCGCAAGCTCGACCCATGGGCCCGGCGCTGGCGGTTCGCCGTCGGCGAGGATCTCAACCCGGAGCTGGCCACGATGGCCCTGTCCGTCGGTACCGGCCGGCGCTGGCGGTTCGCCGTCGGCGAGGATCTCAACACCCTCACCGTGTCGGGGCAGACCCTCGGTACGACACCGGCGCTGGCGGTTCGCCGTCGGCGAGGATCTCAACACCCTCACCGTGTCGGGGCAGACCCTCGGTACGACACCGGCGCTGGCGGTTCGCCGTCGGCGAGGATCTCAACCTCAATGCGCTGTCGGCAGCCGCGTACGCCGTCGGACCGGCGCTGGCGGTTCGCCGTCGGCGAGGATCTCAACCAGTCGCGCCCGTGCGGGAGCACGACGTCGACGACCGGCGCTGGCGGTTCGCCGTCGGCGAGGATCTCAACATGCACGACGATCATGACTTCGGGCCGAACAACTCGGCCGGCGCTGGCGGTTCGCCGTCGGCGAGGATCTCAACATGAGCCGGCGGGCCATCTCGACTCGCAGCGTCACCCGGCGCTGGCGGTTCGCCGTCGGCGAGGATCTCAACCTTCATGTGGCGACGCGGCCCCGGTCCGGCCGCGCCCGGCGCTGGCGGTTCGCCGTCGGCGAGGATCTCAACGTTACTGACCTCAGCAATCATTACGAGACCCGCAACCGGCGCTGGCGGTTCGCCGTCGGCGAGGATCTCAACCAGGTTTGGGTGCGGCCGTCGTGGATGGCGATGGGGACCGGCGCTGGCGGTTCGCCGTCGGCGAGGATCTCAACACCCGGGGCGGCGAGGGGCTCATCGAGGCCGCCACGTACCGGCGCTGGCGGTTCGCCGTCGGCGAGGATCTCAACGTTCGGGTTGGGCGCGGTCGGCGGGGTGCCGTCCGACACCGGCGCTGGCGGTTCGCCGTCGGCGAGGATCTCAACTACTTGCCACCCTTAGATCCCTTCTCCTGTCGATCGACCGGCGCTGGCGGTTCGCCGTCGGCGAGGATCTCAACGCCCAGGGCGGTGAGGTCCGGTGACGCAGCCGATGCCCGGCGCTGGCGGTTCGCCGTCGGCGAGGATCTCAACCTGGGCCTGGGTGCCGTCGCACGCCAGGGTGGGCGGCCGGCGCTGGCGGTTCGCCGTCGGCGAGGATCTCAACCCGTCGGGGTCGTACAGGGCGTGCCAGCCGGCGGCCGGCGCTGGCGGTTCGCCGTCGGCGAGGATCTCAACATATACAGGCTGTGGGCGGCCGGGGACACGGCGAACCGGCGCTGGCGGTTCGCCGTCGGCGAGGATCTCAACATCACCCCGTTGCGTGGCGGCGGCAGCAAGACTGCGTCCGGCGCTGGCGGTTCGCCGTCGGCGAGGATCTCAACTCTTAGCGACTGCCTCTCTCGCCTTTCGGTCCCAACCGGCGCTGGCGGTTCGCCGTCGGCGAGGATCTCAACCGGGTCACTCCGTCTTCGTGCAGTCGGCCGGTCTGCACCGGCGCTGGCGGTTCGCCGTCGGCGAGGATCTCAACCACTGCCGCTGGATGTGCTCGGCCTCGGCGGGGCTCCGGCGCTGGCGGTTCGCCGTCGGCGAGGATCTCAACCGTTCATGGCGCGGGTCGGTGGCGAGGCGGTCCGGCCGGCGCTGGCGGTTCGCCGTCGGCGAGGATCTCAACTGATCGTGCGCAGCCGGATCGACGGCCCTGGACGACCGGCGCTGGCGGTTCGCCGTCGGCGAGGATCTCAACCCGTTCGTTGCCTGCCAATCCAACGGTGGACCCTACCGGCGCTGGCGGTTCGCCGTCGGCGAGGATCTCAACAAGGTTTTGCCGCCGTTGCTGGCCGCCACCGCGACCCCGGCGCTGGCGGTTCGCCGTCGGCGAGGATCTCAACCTGGAGCGGACGGCCCGTGGCGCGTTCCGGAAGACGATCCGGGAGCACAACCGGCGCTGGCGGTTCGCCGTCGGCGAGGATCTCAACCGGGCGCGCACCGTCAGCGAGGAATGCGGCGCGCGGCCGGCGCTGGCGGTTCGCCGTCGGCGAGGATCTCAACATCACCCACTCCCTGGCCGACCTGGAAGCGCTGCCCACCGGCGCTGGCGGTTCGCCGTCGGCGAGGATCTCAACACCGCGCTGGAGATCGGCGACCGCACACTGACCGACCGGCGCTGGCGGTTCGCCGTCGGCGAGGATCTCAACGTGCAGCTCGCGGTCGCGGTGATGCCGCTCGTGCCGTCCGGCGCTGGCGGTTCGCCGTCGGCGAGGATCTCAACAACGGGCTCGACCGGATCGCGGACGAGCTGGTCGACCCCGGCGCTGGCGGTTCGCCGTCGGCGAGGATCTCAACGTGGGCGGCGCGCGGCCACCCAGCACGGTGGAGCAGCCGGCGCTGGCGGTTCGCCGTCGGCGAGGATCTCAACTTCGGGTGGGGCGGGATCTTGGTGAAGAAGACCCGCCCGGCGCTGGCGGTTCGCCGTCGGCGAGGATCTCAACGGCGGGAAGATCACCACCGGCCCAGCCATCGCCGCCGGCGCTGGCGGTTCGCCGTCGGCGAGGATCTCAACAGGTCGAGTTCGACGTCGGTGTAGAGCCGGTCGTCGAGGCCGGCGCTGGCGGTTCGCCGTCGGCGAGGATCTCAACACGCGCACCGTCGTCGTGCTGGCCCGCTTGTACGTCCCGGCGCTGGCGGTTCGCCGTCGGCGAGGATCTCAACGACCCGGGTCCGCTCGACGGCCACTACATGGACCGGACCGGCGCTGGCGGTTCGCCGTCGGCGAGGATCTCAACGGGTCACGACGCCGGCTGTAGTCGGTTACCGGCACCCCGGCGCTGGCGGTTCGCCGTCGGCGAGGATCTCAACTCCATCGGGTTGGTCTGCGCGTGGGGCTGCAACAACCGGCGCTGGCGGTTCGCCGTCGGCGAGGATCTCAACGACTACCGGGAGGAACACGCCTGGTCAGGTGAGGACCCGGCGCTGGCGGTTCGCCGTCGGCGAGGATCTCAACCGGCTCAACCGGCTCGGGTACGACGTCGGCAAGGCCGCCGGCGCTGGCGGTTCGCCGTCGGCGAGGATCTCAACGTCAACGGCGTCACCTGCACGGCGATGTTCCCCGCAGCCGGCGCTGGCGGTTCGCCGTCGGCGAGGATCTCAACATCGACCCGCGGGCCGGCAAGCTCACCGTGGGGGCCGGCGCTGGCGGTTCGTGTCGGCGTACAGGCCCGAGTGCACAGGTAGGTACGCGGGAGCGGGCTCTGTCGCTGATCTTGTGGCGATGTCCACGCTTGAAGCAGGATCCGTTTGCGGAGCAGGTCGAAGTTCGCGCGGCCGTAGCCGAGGCGTTTGATCAGCTTGGCCCGGGTGTTCTGTCCTTCGACCTGGCCGGAGCTCCACGGTGTGGAGAGGCCGGCGAGGATGGCGTCGTAGTCGGTTCGGAGTCCGTCGGCGAACTGCCGCAGGTGGGGAAGGTCGTCCGCCCGAACGTTGTCGATCCACTCGGATAGATGCTGTAGGCCGGTGAGGTTGGTCAACATCTTGGCGAAGGCGCGCACATGCTGGCCGGCAGCGGTCAGGTGCGGGCATGCCGCTTGGACGTCGTGTAGGTTGCGGGTCTGCTCGGGTGGTAGCCGGTCGGGATGGGTGAGCAGCAGGATCCGCCATCGTCGACACCGCCCACCAACTCGCGACCATGTACCTGGACGCCAGCGACACGACGAACGCCCGCTGGGCCGTTCAACAAGCTTGGGCAGCCGATCCCCACAGAGGCGACGACGGGCCGTGGCACGACCTCATGCGCGCCGCCTACATCGAGGGGCACTCCGCCGAACTCCGCAACCTACTCGGCGAACTCATGAGCGCACGCGAGGCCGAAGTACCCGAAGATCTAGCTCCAGACACGTACGCATGGCTACTGCACCTTTTGCCAGATGTCCTCGGGGTGAACGCGCCTGTTGGATGAAAGCAACTTCTCGGACCCGACCAACGACTTGGACTGCCCACACACCGAGGTGGCGGCCTATTTGAGGTGACCAAGTAACACATCGGAGTCGATCTCACCCAGGAGAGCCAGCGCGACAGCCATGAACGTGGCCGCCATTCCGGGCGTGTGGATCTAACGGTGTTTCCGGCCTGACCTGCCGGGCGTTGTGCCTGGTGAGGAGGGTGCCGTGATGACCGCGACACTGAACGAGCAGTCCGGACGGAAGAAGCGGCCTGAGGCGTCGGCG
>NZ_POTX01000015.1 GCF_003236305.1 Micromonospora endophytica
GCGGGTGGGCGTGCCGTGGGCAGGTGGCGCGCGATCAGCGACCGTCGCGGGGGCCGAAGGCGACCAGGGCGTCCACATCGCTGTTCCGGGAGCGCAGGTACTCGTCGGCGAAGGCGGCGGCGTCCGGGTAGCCCGACTCGGCGGCCACCCGAGCGCAGGCCGCATCGACGTCGTACGCCGTGCGGCGCAGTTGGACGCCGGGGCCGAGCAGCGCCCACCAGGCGCCCGCGCCACCGTACGGCATGCCGACGCTGCCCGGGTTGACGACCAGTCGGCGGTCGACCAGCCGGGTGAACGGCATGTGGGTGTGCCCGCAGACCACCGTGCCCACCTCGGCCGGCAGGTCGGCGAAGACCTCGGCCCAGCGGTCGAGGCGCGAGTCGACGAGCACGACCTCCTCGTCGTCCCGGGGTGTGGCGTGGCAGAACAGCACCTCGCCGAGACCGGCCACGGGCAGCGTCACGGTGCGCGGCAGTGCGGCCAGCCGGGCCACCTGATCGTCGCGCAGTTGCCCGGCTGCCCAGGCCGACACGTCGATCGGGGCCGGCTGCCCGGCCCGCGTCTCGACCAGATGCCGGTCGGCGTTGCCCCGGACCCAACAGGCCCGGTCACCAAGGGAGGCGAGCAGGTCGAGCACCTCGACCGGCTGCGGTCCGGCGGCGAGATCGCCGGTGAGCACGATCAGGTCGGCGGCGGCCACCTCCGGCTCGGCCAGGACGGCCTCCAGCGCCGGCAGTACGCCGTGGATGTCGGAGAGGACAGCGACGCGCTCCAGCATCGCCCCAGGATTCCGGCTGCCGGAGCTGTCGTCCAACGATTCTGCGCTGGGCAGACGGCACCCGCGTACGGCGTCGTTGCGCGGGCGCGCGAGGACCGGGGTCAGACGCGGGCGCGGCGGGCCAGGCGCTCCGGGTCGAGGATGATGATGCTCTTGCCGTCCAGCCGGAGCCAGCCACGCGAGGCGAAGTCGGCCAGGGCCTTGTTGACCGTCTCCCGCGAGGCGCCGACGAGCTGGGCGATCTCCTCCTGGGTCAGGTCGTGCGTCACCCGCAGCACGCCACCGTCCCGGGTGCCGAAGCGGCCGGCCATCTGGAGCAGGTTCTTCGCGACCCGACCCGGCACATCGGTGAAGATCAGGTCGGCCAGCGCGTCGTTGGTCCGGCGCAGCCGGCGGGCGAGCACCCGCAGCAGCTGCTCGGCGATCTCCGGCCGGTTGTTCAGCCAGGGGCGCAGGGCCTGCTTGCGCAGTCGGGCCAGTCGGCTGTCGGTGACCGCGGTGGCGGTGGCCGTACGCGGACCCGGGTCGAAGAGCGACAGCTCACCGACCATGTCCGATGGGCCCATCACCGCTATCAGGTTCTGCCGGCCGTCGGCCGCCCGGCGGCCCACCTTGATCTTGCCGGACAGCAGGATGTAGAGGCTGTCGCCGGGCTCGCCCTCGTTGAAGACGACCTCGCCCTTGCGGACCTCGATCGTCTCCATCTCCTTGGCGAGCGCCTCGGCTGCCTCCGGGTCGACTCCCTGGAAGATCCCGCTGCGGGCCAGTACCTCGTCCATCGCGCACCTCCGCTTACGCGTGCCGTCCGTCGGCGGGGTCTGCAGTCCGCTGATCCGTCGCGCGCCGACCAGTCTAGGCGCACGTGAGCAGGAATCGGAGGTGCACCCCGGGAATCTTGATCGTTGGATGTAACGTGCCCGTCGAGATCAACCGGTAGCATCGCGCCCCCGGTGCGGGCGGGCTGGGGGCGATCCCACCCTCGGTCGTAGGGTCACGGCGTGCTGAGTGATCCCCTGCTTACCGTACGCCCCGAGGACGGGCGGGACGTCCCGCTGCTCGTGTGGCGGGCCGAAGGCCCTCTGCGCGCGGTCAGCACCGCGCCACTCGGTGGCGGACTGGGCGTACGTCGCTGGGTGGTGAACGCGACGGTGCCCATGTCGTACGACCGGGACGACCCCGCCGACCACCTGGCCGGCATGGCCCGGCGGCTCGGCCTCGACGGACCGGGGGTGGGGCTGCTGACCGGGGTGGACGTCGGTGAGGTGGTGACGCGGGCGGACAGCGGCGTGCGGGTCTGGGCCACGGTCGGGCTGGGCACCCCGGTGCCCGCGGCGGCCCCGGCCCCGGCCGTGGCGCAGCGCGTCGGCACGGTGAACATCGTGGCGTACGTGCCGGCCCGGCTCGGCGACGCGGCGCTGGTCAACGCGGTGGCCACCGCCACCGAGGCGAAGGCGCAGGCGATCGCGGACCTGGGCCTGGCCGGCACCGGTACCCCTACCGACGCGGTGACAGTCCTCTGCCCGCCGGACGGTCCGCTGCACGCCTACGGCGGACCGCGCTCCACCTGGGGGGCACCCCTCGCCCGCGCGGTGCACGCAGCGGTGTGTGCGGTCGGGGTCGACACGGTGCCATGGTCGGATCGGCTGCCGGGCTGAGACTCCCACCCGATCGGCCGTCGTGGACGCGTTATCCGGCCGGTAGGGTCGCCCACGATGTATGCTGCCGCCCTTTCCGTGTCCCGATCGCGTCGCCGCCGCGTGGCCGCAGTCGGGGCGCTGCTCGTCGCCCTTGTGCTGGCCGGTTGTGGTGACTCCGGCGGGCAGCCGGTCTGGCAACCCGGCGTGGGTGGTGGCGGCACGGGCGGGCCGGTCGAGTCGAGCCCTCCGGCACCCAAGCCGATCTCGCTCTCCGCCACCGGCGACATCGTCATGGCCATGGCACCCAACCGGATGCCGCCTAACGACGGCAAGGGCTTCTTCGACTCGGTCAAGAAGGCGCTCGCCGCCGACCTGGTGATGGGCAACCTGGAAGAGCCGTTGACCGAGGACACCGGCGTCAGCAAGTGCGGGCCCGACTCGACGAGTTGCTTTGCGTTCCGGGCCCCGCCCGGGTACGCCAAACACCTCGCCGACGCCGGGTTCGACCTGCTCAACCAGGCCAACAACCACGGCAACGACTTCGGGGCGAAGGGGTACGAAAACACCCAGCAGGCACTGGAGGAGCACGGCCTCGAACACACCGGGGCGCCCAACCAGATCACCGTGGTCGACGTCAAGGGCGTCAAGGTGGCGGTCGCCGGCTTCTCCTCGTACGCCTGGTCGAACAGTCTTGTCGACATCCCGGCCGCGAAGAAGGTGATCGCCAAGGCCGCCACCATGGCAGACATCGTGGTGGTGCAGGTGCACATGGGTGCCGAGGGCGCGGAGATGACCCGGGTCCGGCCGGGTACCGAGACCTACGTCGGTGAGAACCGGGGCGATCCGATCAAGTTCTCCCGGGCGATGATCGACTCCGGCGCCGACCTGGTGGTCGGCCATGGCCCGCACGTGCTGCGCGGCATGGAGTTCTACAAGGGCCGGCTGATCGCGTACAGCCTGGGCAACTTCGCCGGCGGCGGCAACTCGCTGAGCAACACCGGCCGGCTCGGCTGGGGTGGCGTGCTCAAGGTCAAGTTGAATCCGGACGGCAGTTGGGCGGGCGGCTCGTTCGCCTCCACCTACATGAACGACGTCCGCCTGCCGACCATGGATCCCGACGACCGTGGCCTCGGGTTGCTCCGGGAGCTCAGCAAGCTCGACTTCCCGGAGTCCGGCGCGCAGCTCGACGACTCCGGGAAGATCAGCCCGCCGGACGCCGACTGACCCGGGCCGGTACGCCAGGCCGGCGGGACGGTCGGTGCGACGACGTAGGCTGGCCGTCGTGACCAGAAGTGCCACCGAGACCGACCTCGGGCGGACCCGGCGGGCGCGGCGGATCGGCCGCGTGCTCGCCGAGACCCACCCCGACGCGCACTGCGAGCTGAACCATGCCAACCCGCTGGAGTTGGCCGTCGCCACCATCCTCTCGGCCCAGTGCACCGACAAGAAGGTGAACGAGGTCACCCCCAAGCTCTTCGCCCGCTACCCGACCGCCGCCGACTACGCCGGGGCGGACCGGGGCGAGTTGGAGGAGCTGATCCGGCCCACCGGCTTCTACCGCAACAAGACCAGCTCGCTGATCCAGCTCGGTCAGGCACTCGTCGAGCGGTACGACGGTGAGGTCCCCGGCCGGCTGGTCGACCTGGTGACGCTGCCCGGGATCGGCCGCAAGACCGCCAACGTCATCCTCGGCAACGCCTTCGACGTGCCCGGCATCACCGTCGACACCCACTTCCAGCGGCTGGTGCAGCGCTGGCGGCTGACCACCGAGACCGACCCGGTCAAGATCGAGCATGCGATCGGCGCGATGTTCCCCAAGCGCGACTGGACCATGCTGTCGCACCGGATCATCTTCCACGGCCGCCGGGTCTGCCACGCCCGCAAGCCCGCCTGCGGGGCGTGCACCCTGGCCACGCTCTGCCCGTCGTACGACACCGGCCCGACCGAGCCGGCCGCAGCGGCGAAGCTGCTCAAGGGTCCTCGGGCCCGCGACCTCGCGGTCGCCGCCGGCGTCGACCCCGACCTCGTGCCCGTGCAGGCGGTCCGGGCGGAGGTGCCATGATCCGCCGCCTCACCCTGCTCTGCGTCGCGGTGCTGCTGCTGGTCACCACCGGTTGCACCGCCGAGCCCGAGCCCGACTCGCCCACCCCGCGGGACGCCGCCGCCAGCCGGCCGTCACCGTTCGAGGAGTGCGCCGCGCTCACCGCGGGCCCGACCGCCCCCGCTGACCCCGGCACCGCCTCCGGTGACCTGCTGCCGGAGCTGACCCTGCCCTGCTTCACCGGCGGTGCCCAGGTCACCCTGCGGGAGGTGGCCGGGCCGGCAGTGATCAACATTTGGGCCTCCTGGTGCGCACCCTGCCGTGAGGAACTGCCCGCCTTCCAGCGGCTCAGCCAACGCGCCGCAGGACAACTGCGGGTCATCGGGGTCAACAACCGGGACAGCCGCGAGGCCGCCCAGTCCATCGGCGAGGATTTCGGCGTACGGTTTCCGATGCTCTTCGACCAGGGTGAGGCGTTGCGGCGGGCGCTGCGCCGCAACGCGTTCCCGCTCACCGTGTTCGTCGCCGCCGACGGGCGGATCCGGCACATCGACACCTCAGGTGCCCTCGACGACGCGCAACTCGCCACGCTCGTCCGACAGCACCTCGACGTCACGGTGCCCGCGTGAGCCACGTCCGATCGGCGAACGGTGGGCGGCGGCAGCCGCCGGGCTGGATGACGCCGCTGCTGACCCGGCTCGGCACCGCGCGTCGCGAGGACTTCACCCCGCTTCGCACCCCGGAGCAGGGCGGCCGGGAAAGTGCCGTGCTGGTGCTGCTCGGCGAGGAGACCGGCACCGGCCCCGACGTGCTGATCCTCCAACGGGCCGCCACGCTGCGCAATCACGCCGGCCAGCCGGCGTTTCCCGGTGGTGCCGCTGACCCGGAGGACGCCGACGCCGCGGCGACCGCACTGCGCGAGGCCAACGAGGAGGTCGGGCTCGATCCGACAAGCGTCACCCTGCTCACCGAGCTGCCGAGACTCTGGATCCCGGTCAGCGACTTCGTGGTGACCCCGGTGCTGGCCTGGTGGCACGCGCCGCATCCGGTGCATCCCCGGGAACCGGCCGAGGTGGCGCACGTGGCCCGGCTGCCAGTCACCGAGCTTGTCGACCCGGACAACCGGATGCGGGTACGCCACCCGAGCGGCTGGATCGGTCCGGCGTTCTCCGTACGCGGAATGCTGGTCTGGGGCTTCACCGCCGGAGTGCTGGCGACGCTGCTCGACATGGGTGGGTGGAGCCGGCCGTGGCCCCTCGGCCGGGTGATCGACCTGCCTCCGGTGGCGGCGGTGCCGGCCCCGTCCGCCGGTACCGACGAGGCCGATGAGAGCGCGGTCCGCTGATCGGACCGTCACCTTCCGCTAGTGATCGTCATCCCGCGCGCCCCCGGCCCGTACGCTTGACCCGTGTCGGCCGTGGATCTCGTAATGCTGTTACTCATGCTCGTGTTCGCGATCAGCGGATACCGACAGGGGTTCGTCATCGGAGTGCTGTCGTTCTCCGGGTTCTTCCTGGGTGCCCTGATCGGCCTCCAGATCGGGCCGCTGATCGCCGAGCAGTTCGTGGACAGCGGCACCCGGGTGCTCATCGCACTTGTCGCCGTCTTCGGCCTGGCGGTGGTCGGCCAGGCGCTCGCCGGCTGGCTCGGTTCCCACCTGCGCCGCACCATCGCCAGCGACGTGGGCCGGCAGGTCGACGACGTCGGTGGCGCGTTCGTCTCGCTCTTCGCGGTGCTCCTGGTCGCCTGGCTGGTCGCGGTGCCGCTCGGCTCCTCCTCGCTGCCCTGGCTGGCCGCCTCGGTGAAGAACAGCGCGCTGCTGCGCACGGTGGACGCCGTCATGCCCGACCAGGCCCAGCAGCTGTCCCGGGCGCTGCGGGACACCGTCGACACCAACGGCTTCCCGGACGTCTTCGACGGTCTGCGGCGCACCCAGGCTCGGCAGGTCGAGCCGCCAGACCCGGCCCTCGCCGGCTCCGAGGTGGTGGCCAACGGCCGGCAGTCGGTGGTCAAGGTGCTCGGCTCCGCGCCGAGCTGCTCGCGCCGGATCGAGGGCTCCGGCTTCGTGTACGCAGACGACCGGGTGATGACGAACGCGCACGTGGTCGCCGGCACCCGCACGGTGGCGGTGGAACTGCGCGGCGACCGGTACGACGGCGAGGTCGTCGTCTACGACCCGGATCGGGACCTGGCCGTGCTGTACGTCCCCGGGCTGCCCGGCCCCTCCATGCGGTTCGCTGCTGGTAACGCCTCCACCGGCGCGGACGCCATCGTGCTCGGCTTCCCGCTGGACGGCCCGTACAACGCGCAGTCGGCCCGGGTCCGTGACGTCGGCCGGATCCCCGGGCCGAACATCTACTCCTCCGGCGAGGTCACCCGGGAGATCTACACGATCCGGGCGCTGGTGCGCAGCGGCAACTCGGGTGGACCGTTGGTCTCCTCGAACGGCCTGGTGCTCGGGGTGATCTTCGCGGCGGCGGCGGAAGACCCGAACACCGGATTCGCGGTGACCGCCGCCGAGGCCCGGCCGGTGGCGCTGGAAGGCGCGCAGCGTACCCGGGGTGTCGGCACCGGCGAGTGCACCTGACGCCTCACCGCCCGGTCGCCGGCCGGATGTCTCCCGCGTGCCTGTCGAACAGGGCCACGGTGGCGATGACCACCGCCGTTCCGAGCAGCCAGCCGGCCACCACATCACTTGTCCAGTGGACGCCGAGAGCGATCCGGCTGAACCCGGTGACCAGGGCGATCAGCAGCGCGCCGACGCACACCGCCACCCGCGTTGCCGGCCGGGCGGCCGGTCGTGCCACGGCGGGGTGCAGGAAGACCACCACCAGGACCCCGGCGGCGAGCGCCGCGTTCAGCGCGTGTCCCGAGGGGAAGGCGAGCCCCGACGCCTGCGCCACCGGATCGGGCAGCGCCGGTCGCGGGCGACCGATGAGCAGCTTGAGCAGCGGCCCGAGCAGGCCACCGACGACCATGGTCGTGGTGACCCAGGCGGCGAGCCGCCGGGCGCCCCGGACGGCCAGACAGATCACCAGGACCAGGGCCGCGATCCGCAGCGGCATCGGTGCGAAGGCGTCGGTCCAGAAACTCATAACCCGGGTCCAGGCCGGCTGGTCGTGGGCCACGTCGTGCAGCCGCTCGGCCACCGCCACGTCCAGCCGACGCAGCGGCGGCCAGTCGGCCAGCACCAGTGCGGCGAGCAGCGCGAACAGCACGAAGGAGAGCAGCCCGGAGGCGGGCAGGGCCGGCCACCGCCGCGCCACGGGCAGGTGGGACCGCGATGATGACGCTGCGCCGCGTCGGCCGGTGCTGCCCATGTCGGCAGGTGTACCCAGCCGGAGCGGCTCGGCCACCTGGGAACCTGCGGATTCGTCCGGCGGGCCGGTCAGCGGTGCGCCCGCCGGAACCGGCGCACCATGAGCGCCGCGCCGGTGAGCAGGGCGACGAGGATCGCCGAGCCCACCCAGAGCCGTTCGGTGGCGACGTCGTCAGGTGACCCGGCCGCCCGCGCCCGCCACCTGGTCTCCTGTTGCGGCCCGCTCAGGCCGAGTTGTTCGGCGTCCGGATCGTTGACCGGGGTCAGGCCGGGTGCCGAGCCGAAGCCGCTGACCCCCGGCGAGTCGTTGTCGTCGAGAGGGTTGTGGCCGATCAGCGGCACGTCGGCGGTGAGGGCCGCGATCGGGTCGACCAGACCGTAGCCGAAACGGTCGTCGCGGCCGGTGGGGCCGATGTCCTTGGCGGTGGTCAGCAGCCGGTTCACCACGTCGCCGGCGGACATCTGCGGATACCGGGAGCGCACCAGGGCGGCGGTGGCGGCGACCAGCGGCGCGGCGAAGCTGGTGCCCTGCACCCGCCAGTAGCCGGAAGGCGGGCGGGCGCCGACGAGTCCACTGGCCGGCGCGGTGAGGACGGTGGCGCGTCCGGTGATCGCGCCGCTCCACAGGTTGTTGCTGCTGCGTTCCAGGCCGGAGACCGCGATCACGCCCGGTTCCCGAGCCGGATACCACACCTTCGCGTCAGGTGAGGTGGCGAGGTTGCCGGTGCAGGCGATCACCACGACGTCGCGGGCGAAGGCGTAGTCGATGGCGGCCGCCAGGGCGGGACTGTCGCCGCTGCCGCCGAGCGACAGGTTGATCACGCGGGCACCGTTGTCGACCGCCCACCGTACGCCCTTGGCCACGATGAGGGCGTCGTCGTAGCGGTTCTCCTCGTCGAGCACCCGTACCGGCAGGATCCGGGCGTCCGGTGCCAGTCCCACCACGCCCTGCCGGTCGTCGTTGCGTCCGGCGATCAGCCCGGCCACCGTGGTGCCGTGCCCGACCGGATCCGGCGGGGTGGCACCGCCGGGGGAGACCAGGTCGAGGCCGGGAAGCACCCGACCGGCCAGATCCGGATGGGAACCGTCCACCCCGGAGTCGATCACGGCGACGGTCACGCCACGCCCGGTCGACGTCCGCCAGGCGATCTCCGCGCCCAACTTGTCGAGCTGCCACTGCTCGTCGCGGATCTGGTCGGAACGTTCGGTGACGTCTCCCGGCGCGTACGCCACCGGGACAGCGAACGGGGACACGGTGAGCGGCGTGGCAGTGGCGGGTACGACCGTGACGGCGGCCGCCAGCACGGTGGCCGTCGCCGACAGCAGTGCCCGGTGAGCGAACCATCGAGGCCCGAACCGGCCGCTGTGCCGCACCCTGGTCACCTTCTCAGCCATTCCTCGCAGGACACATGACGATCGGAGATTACCGGTTCCGTCCCGCTTACAGGGACGTTCCGTGGACTTCGCGTCACTGTGGCGGAAGGTGGGCCAGTTGGACCAGGCGTACCCCTTCACGTCGGGTGAGCAGTCGGCCGCGTCCGGGCGGCAGCGGACCGGGCCGGACCGCCCCGAGCAACGCACCCTCCTCCGGGCTGCCCGACATCACCAGGCCCGAGGTGGAGAGCTCCCGAAGCCGCTGCACGAGGGGCTCGTACTGGGCTCGACCGGCACCGCCGCACCGGCGCACCATCACCAGGTGCAAACCGATGTCGCGGGCCTGCGGCAGATGCTCCTCCAGCGCCCGCAGCGGGTTCGCCGGGCCGCTGGCGACCAGGTCGTAGTCGTCCACCAGGACGAACAGTTCCGGCCCGGACCACCACGACCTGTCGCGTAGCTGGGCCGGGCTGACCTCCGGGCCGGGGATGCGGCCCTGCATGTAACCGGCGGCCGACTCGACCAGGTCGGCGGTGTGGGCCGCGGCGGTGCCGTACCCGATCAGGTGCGGCGTCTCGATGGCACCGAGCAGGCTGCGTCGATAGTCCACCAGGATCACCCGGGCCTGCTCCGGGGTGAATCGGGTGACGATCGAGGTGGCCAGGGCGCGCAGGAACGACGACTTGCCGCACTCGGCGTCGCCGTAGACCAGGAAGTGCGGTTCGGTGGCGAAGTCGAGGACCACCGGACGCAGGTCCGCCTCGGCGATCCCGATCGGGATCCGCAGCCCGGTGGTGGCGTCGAGGTCCAGATCGGCGTACGGCAGCACCGCGGGGAGCAGCCGGACCCGGGGCGCGGCCGGACCGGACCAGGCCGCGGCGACCTGTCGTACCAGCCCGGTGGTGTCGGCGTCGGTGGCGCGTGGCAGCGCGGTGAGGAAGTGCAGGCTCTCGGCGGTGATGCCACGTCCCGGCCGCTGCTCCGGCACGTCGACGGCCGCGCGTCGGGCGACGAGTGAGTCGGACGGATCACCGAGGCGCAGTTCCAACCGGGAACCGAAGAGATCCCGGATGGCCGGGCGGAAGTCCAGCCAGCGCACCGCGCTGGCCACCACGTGCAGACCGTACGACAGGCCACGGGTGGCGAGGTCGGTGATCAGTGGTTCGAGGTCGTCGTACTCCCCGCGCAGGGTGGCCCACCCGTCGATGACCAGGAACACGTCACCGAAGCTGTCCTCCCCGGCCAAGTCGGCCCGGGGCCGGGCGGCACGACGCTGCCGCCAGGCGGTGACCGACTCCACGCCGGCCTCGGCGAAACTCCGCTCCCGTTCGGCCAGCAGAGTGGACATCTCGCCGACGGTCCGGCGTACCCCGGTGGGATCGGCCCGGCCGGTGACCCCGCCGACGTGGGGTAGCTCGCGCAGCGCGGCCAGCCCGCCGCCGCCGAAGTCGAGGCAGTAGATCTGCACCTCGGCCGGGGTGTGGGTGAGCGCCAACGCGCAGATGAGCGTACGCAGCGCGGTGGACTTGCCGCTCTGCGTACCGCCGACCACCGCGACGTGGCCCGCCGCGCCGTCCAGCGCCAACCAGAGCACGTCCCGGCGCTGCTCGTACGGCTTGTCGACCACGGCTACCGGCACCTGGAGCGCCCCGTGCAGCTCGGGATTGCCGAAGCTCAGCCCACGGGCCGGGTCCACCGCGAGCGGCCCGACCAACTCGTCGAGCGTGGGTGCGCCGTCGAGCGGCGGCAGCCACACCTGGTGGGCCGGTGGCCCCTGCCCGGCCAGCCGGCCGACCAGCAGATCCAACAGGGTCTCCCGGTTTTCCTCCTCGTCCTGCTCGGCGACGGGGGCGGGCGACGGTTGCGGCGCGGGCGTGAAGTGGGTGGAGAAGGTGAGCAGGCGAGGGCGTTGCCCGCCGGCCGTGGCGACGTCCGTCCCGCGTCGGCGTACCGGCCCGGAGACGTAGGCGCTCTTGAAGCGCAGCAGCGGTTCGGTGCCGAAACGCAGGTAGCCGTGCCCCGGTGAGCGGGGCAACTGGTGAGCGTCCGGCACCCCGAGCACGGTCCGCGACTCCAGCGCGGAGAAGGTACGCAGACCGATCCGGTACGACAGGTGGGTGTCCAGCCCGCGCAGCCGCCCCTCCTCCAACCGCTGCGAGGCCAGCAGCAGATGCACGCCCAGCGACCGACCCAGCCGGCCGATCTGCACGAACAGGTCGATGAAGTCGGGCTTCGCGGAGAGCAGTTCGGAGAACTCGTCGCAGATCAGCAAGAGCGACGGCAACGGCGCGAGCGGGCTGCCCGCCGCCCGGGCCCGCTCGTAGTCCCGGAGGCTGGCGAAGTTGCCGGCCCGGCGCAGCAGTTCCTGTCGGCGGACCAGTTCGCCGTTTATCGCGTCGACCATGCGGTCGACCAGGGGCAGCGCGTCGGCCAGGTTCGTGATCACTGCGGCGGTGTGCGGCAGCCGGTCGAAGGAGGCGAACGTCGCGCCGCCCTTGAAGTCCACCAGCACGAAGTTGAGCTGCTCCGAGGAGTGGCTGGCGGCCAGCCCGAGCACCAGCGTACGCAGCAGCTCCGACTTGCCGGAGCCGGTGGCGCCGATGAGC
This sequence comes from Micromonospora endophytica, assembly GCF_003236305.1. Lineage (GTDB taxonomy): Bacteria > Actinomycetota > Actinomycetes > Mycobacteriales > Micromonosporaceae > Micromonospora > Micromonospora endophytica. The sequence continues at coordinate 11,756 of NZ_POTX01000015.1, forward strand.
AGCCCGTGCGGGCCCATGCCGTCCTGCGCCGACTCCTTGAGATCCAGCTCGATCGCGCCGCCGTCGACGCCGACACCGATGGGCACCCGCAGCCGTTCGCGGGCCGACCGGGGGGTCCAGCCCTGATCGGCGGTGAAGTTCTCCGGGTCGCCGATGCCGAGCAGCTCCGGCAGGCCCGGTTCGGCACCGGGCGCCGCGTCGGCCCGGCGGCTGGCGGCGGCCAACCGTAGCGGAGCCAGCCGGCGGGCCACCGCCTCGGCCTCGGCGACCTCCAGCGCGTCGGCGGTGCCGACCTCGGCGGATCCGTCCGCCGAGTGCGAACGCAGCCGGCCACCGCGTACCTCCAGCAGCAGCGCGAAGCGGTCGAGCAGTCGCGGTGGCGGCGTGCCCAGGTCGATCACTGTGACCGCGTCGATGCCACCGTCTCCGGCGAGTTCGGTGGCACCGGTCAGGTCGCCACCGTCGAGCACCACCACCAGATGTGGCCCGTCGGTGGCGGGCCCGGCCGGGCTGAACCGGGCCCGGGCGGCCAGCACCTCGTCGAGCAGGCGTTCCAGCTCCACCGCCGAACTGGTCACCAACCGCAGCGGGCCGAGGGCGTCGCTGCGGGTCGGGTGTTGGGCGTGCGGCAGCCACTTGACCCACTCCCAGACACCGCGCCGTTCCGGTCCGGCACAGACGGCGATGAGCAACTCGTCCGGGGCGTGGAAGACCGCGAGCTGGGTGAGCATCGCCCGGACCAGCACCTGCGCCTCCGGTGACCCGGTGTGGCCAGCCGGCGCGCCGCGTACGAAAACCCGCGCGAAGCTGCGCAGCGACACCGCCACCGGCAGGTCGGGCACCACGGAGTACGCGTCGAGGAAGCGGCGCAGCGCGCCGGCCGTCATCGGCTCCAGCTCCTCCAGCGGGCGGGTGACCGGCGGGATCAACGGGGTGGCCAGGGTCTGCGGCCCGATCGCCACCCGGACCACCGCGAAGTCCGGATCGTTGGGGCGGCGCTCCCAGACCCGGTGACTGTCGACGGTCGACCACAACAGCGCCGGATCGGGGTGCCGGTAGAAGAGACCGGCACGCTGCCGGGTGGCGGTCTGCCGGACCTGGCGCCGCAACGTGGTCAGGTGCCGCAGGTACTCCCGGCGGGCCGCCATCATCTCGGACTTCTTGGGACCGCCCGAGGCGCTGCCCCAGCTGGTCACCAGCATGGCCAACGAGGAGAGGCCGAACATGCCGCCGACGACGTACGAGTAGGCGCCGCCGCCCCGGCCGAACATCATCGCCATCGCGACAGTGCCGCCGAGCATCGGCAACAGCATCAGGAGCTGAGTCCAGCGTCCACCGGTGTCCGCCGGAATCTCCGGAGGGGCCTCGACCGCCAGTTCACCTGCGGGAACCTGCGGCGCGGGACGCCGTGGTGGTCGTCGGATGACGACAGTGGACACTCGACCTCCCCCAACGCGCTCGGTAACCCGAACCTGGCTCATCGTAGGTAAAGTCCTCTCGTTCGCGCAGCCGTCACCCCGCTCGACATGGAGATCAATCAATGACAATCGGGCTGGCTCGGGTCACCGTCAACGCCCCTGCGCGGCGGGTCGACGTGGCCCTGCCGGAGCAGGCTCCGCTCGTCGAACTGCTGCCCGAGGTGCTGCGGCACGCCGGTGTCGGGCTCGCCGACGACGGCGAACAGCACGGCGGCTGGGTGCTGCGCCGCGCCGACGGGACCGTGCTGGCGACCGCGCAGACCCTGCTCGCCCAGGGCGTACGCGACGGCGAGGTGCTGCACCTGGTGCCGGCCCGCGCCGAATGGCCCGAGCTGGAGTACGACGACGTGGTGGAGGCCATCGTCGACGGCGCGCGTCGACGCGGTGGCGGGTGGTCGTCCCGGGCCACCCGGGCGGCGGCGCTGGGCGGTGCCGCCGTACCGCTCGCCGTCGGCCTGCTCGCCCTGCTCACCGGGGGACCGGGCCAACCGGCCGGCGCGCTGGCCGCGACCGGCGTGGCGGTGCTGCTGGTGCTGGCCGGCACGGTGCTCTCCCGGGCCCAGGGCGACGGTCCGGCGGGAGCGACGGTCGGCGGCTACGCACTGCCGTACGCGGCGGTGGCCGGTGCGCTCGCCGTCAGCTCCGGTGACCCGGTCGGGCCACTGGCCCCGCTGCGCTGGATCGGCGCGGCCGAACTGCTTGCCGGTTCGGCGGCGTTGCTGCTGGTCTCGGTGCTCGGACTGCTTGGGGTGGCGACCCGGCTGCGGATCTTCGTGGCAGGTGCGGTGACGGGGGCGGTCGGGGTGCCGGCCGCCCTGGGGGGCGTGTTGCTCGGGTCCGCAGGCGCCGCGGCCGTGCTGCTCTGCGTGCTGCCCTTCGCGATCGGGGCGATCCCGCTGCTGGCCATCCGGTTGGGCAAGGTGCCACTGCCGCCGATCACCCTGCCCACCGGCGCCGCGGAAGACCCGGACCGAGCCCGTGACCTGCCCGATCGGGGCCGGGTGTACGCGGCGGTGGCCCGGACCGAGGAGATGCTGACCGGAATGCTCATCGCGCACGCGGTGCTCACCGTTGCCGCTGCGGTGGTGCTCGGCGTCACCGGTGGCAACACCGGTCGGGTGCTCGTCGCGGTGGCCTCGGCGGTGCTGCTGCTGCGGGCCCGGCTCTTCGCGGCGGTACGGCACCGGTCGCCGCTGGTGCTCGCCGGATCGGCCGGGTACGCGGTCCTCGGTGCGGTGCTCGCCACCGGTGCCGGACCGACCGGTCGCCTCGTCCTGGCCGTCGGCGGAGTGCTTGTCGCCCTGGTGGTGGTGGCCGGCGGCAGCACGTACGCCCGCCGGCCGGTCTCCCCGTACCTCGGTCGGTTCGCCGACCTCACCGACACCGTGCTGGTGGTCTCCCTGGTGCCGATCGCCTGCGCCGTGCTCGGGCTCTACGAACGGGCCCGGGGCCTGCTCGGCTGAGCGCTTCCCGGGCCGGTCGACACGTCAGTTCAGTGGGTGGCCTCGCCGCGCGCCTCGGCCTCCCGGGCACGTCGGTACGACGCCTGGATCTCGGCCTCGGCCTCGATCCGCCCCACCCAGGTCGCACCCTCGACCGACTTGCCCGGCTCCAGATCCTTGTAGACCTCGAAGAAGTGCTGGATCTCCAGCCGGTCGAACTCGCCGAGGTGGTGGATGTCGCGCAGATGCTCCTGCCGCGGGTCCTCGTACGGGACGCAGAGGACCTTGTCGTCGCCACCCTTCTCGTCCGTCATCCGGAACATGCCGATGGTGCGGCACCGGATCAGGCAACCCGGGAAGGTCGGCTCGGGCACCAGCACCAGGGCGTCCAGGGGGTCACCGTCCTCGCCCAGCGTGCCCTCGATGAACCCGTAGTCCGCCGGATACTGGGTGGAGGTGAAGAGCGTGCGGTCCAGCCGGATCCGGCCGGTCACGTGGTCCACCTCGTACTTGTTGCGGTGACCCTTCGGGATCTCAACCGTGACGTCGAAATCCATCTGCACGCTCCCTCGTTCGCCCACGCTGGCTTCGCCGGAACCGGCGGTCGCGCCTCGGGCAGGCGAATGCCCACCCACCGACTCCGACCGCCGCATAGTCTTCGGACCGAAGTAGTGTCACCCAGGCCGGTTCCAAACGGGGAGGAGGGGGTCGTGGGGAGGGAAGATTCACACTACCGTTCCAGCGATGCCGCCGGAGGCGACAACGCCCAGCAACCGGCCAAGCCGGCGACCGGGCGGGTGTCGGTGCCGGACGCGCAGACCCTCCGACCGCAATCGGCGTACCCACCCGCCTCGCCTCCATCCGGCCCGGCGCCGACGACCGCGGCTGGTGCGGTCGCGCCGCCGGCGCCCACCGAAACGCCTCCACCGCCGGCCCCGCCCAGCAGCCGCCGGCGGCTGCCGCTGGTGCTCGCCGCCGTACTGGTGCTCGTCCTGGTCGCGGTCGGGTTGGTCGCGGTACGCCCCGGCCCCGTGGCGCGGTGGCTGGGTGACGACTCCGCTGGCTCCGCTACCGCTGGCCCGCCGGAACCCGCACCGGTCGCGGTGCTGGCCGCAGCCGACGTCGGGGCGCCGATGCCGAGTGCCGAGGGGCTGCGCGCGGTGCTCGATCCACTTGTCGGGGACGCCGCGCTCGGCGGCCGGGTCAACCTGGCGGTGGCCGACGCGCTGACCGGGCAGCCACTCTTCGAACGGGGTGGCGGCGAGGGGACCGTGCCGGCTTCGGTGACCAAGCTGCTGACTGCGGTGACGGTGCTCACCGCGCGCGGACCCGGGTACCGGATACCGACCCGTGCGGTGGCCGGATCGGCACCGGGCGAGGTGGTGATCGTCGGCGGCGGGGATCCGACCCTGGCAGCCGGCGCCAAAGGCTTCTACCCGGGGGCGGCCAGCCTCGAAGACCTCGCCAAGCAGGTGCGTACGGCGCTGGGCGGGACCGAGCCGACCCGGGTCGTCGTCGACTCGACGCTTTACCCGGGGCCGGTGCACGGACCGGGTTGGGACGATGACATTCCCACCGGCGGGTACGGCGCGGCGGTGACCGCGTTGATGCTCGACGGCGCACGTAAGGACCCCAAGGCCGACCAGGGTTGGGCCGAGCGGGTCCCCCAGCCGGAACTCGCCGCCGGCCGGGCCTTCGCCCGACTGCTCAACGTGCCGGAGAGCGCCGTCCGGAGCGGCACCGCGCCGCCGGCACCGACCGAGGCGACTCCGGCCGCCAGCGTCGCGCCCGGCGCCGAGCTGGGCGTGGTGCAGTCACCGCCGCTGATCCGGCTGGTCGACGTCATGATCAGCGAGAGTGACAACATCGTCGCCGAGGCGCTGGCCCGCCAGGTCGCCCTGGCCCGGGACCGGCCGGCCTCGTTCACCGGCGCCGCCGCGGCGATGGTCGAGGTGCTTACCGAACTCGGCCTGCCGACCGACGGACTGACCCTCGCCGACGGCAGCGGCCTGTCCCGCACGAACCTGGTCAGCCCGGCGCTGCTCACCGAACTGCTGGCGCTCGCGGCCAGCCCCGACCGGCCCGAACTCGGCGGCGTCTTCAGCGGGCTGCCGGTCGGCGGCTGGTCCGGCACGCTGCGCGACCGCTACGGCGCGACACCCGGCACCGCCTCCGGCGCCGGGGTGGTCCGGGCCAAGACGGGCACCCTGACCAAGGTGCACGCCATCGCCGGGGTGGTCACCACGGCCGAAGGACGGCTGCTCACCTTCGCGGTGCTCACCGACGAGGTGCCACCGGACGGTATGGAGCCCGCGCGGGCCGCCCTCGACCGGATCGCCGCGGCCCTCGCCACCTGCGGCTGCCACTGAACGACGGGGTGGCCGACCTGCTCCGGGGCCTCCCGATCAAGCCCACGCGGGCCGGCGAGCCCGGCTGGGGTGTCGCGACACGGGTACCGTGGGTCGCATGGCGCAGTTCGTGGACTGGGATCTGGCCGTCGCGACGGCGGGGGCACTGGGTAAGTCGGGCCCTCGGGTGTCGTACTCGGAGGCCACCGAGGTGGTCGCCGACCTGCGCCGGTTGACCGACGAGGCGGCCGGGCACGTGGCCGGGTACACCGGGCTGACGTCGCAGGTGGCGCACCCGCCGGTGCGGGTGGTCGACCGGCGCGACTGGGCCGCGACGAACGTCGCCGGCCTGCGGGAGGTGATCACCCCGCTGGTCGGCCGGCTCACCAAGGACAAACAACCCGGCGCGCTGGCCGAGGCGGTCGGCTCCCGGGTCACCGGCGTGCAGACCGGCACCGTGCTGGCGTACCTGTCGGGGCGGGTGCTCGGTCAGTACGAGGTCTTCTCCGGCGAGCCGGGGCAGTTGCTGCTCGTCGCGCCGAACGTCGTCGAGGTGGAGCGCAAGCTGGGCGCCGACCCACGTGATTTCCGGCTCTGGGTCTGCCTGCACGAGGTGACCCACCGGACGCAGTTCACCGCCGTGCCGTGGATGCGGGGATACTTCCTCGGCGAGGTGCAGGCGTTCGTGGACGCCGCGCAGGGTGGCGAGCAACTGCTCGACCGGCTGCGTCGCAGCGTGGGCACGCTCGCCGACGTGGTCCGCAACCCGCAGAGCCGGGCCAGCGTGCTGGACATCGTGCAGACACCGGGGCAGCGGGCGGTGCTGGACCGGCTGACCGCGCTGATGACCCTGCTGGAAGGGCACGCCGAGTTCGTGATGGACGGCGTCGGTCCGCAGGTGATCCCGAGCGTGGAGCGGATCCGGGCCGGGTTCAACAGGCGCCGCGAGGCCGGCAACCCGGTGGAGAAGGCGGTCCGGCGGTTGATCGGCATCGACGTCAAGATGCGGCAGTACGCGGAGGGTCGCAAGTTCGTGCACGCGGTGGTCGAGCGGGTCGGCATGGCCGGTTTCAACCGGGTGTTCGAGTCACCGTTGACGCTGCCCCGGCTCGCCGAGCTGAGCGAACCGGACGCCTGGGTGGCGCGGGTGCACGGGCCGGTCGGCCCGGTGCCGGACGCCGGCTGAGCACGGCGCCGGCATGGCCCCACTCGCACCGCCGGTCGCCGCGATCCGGCTCGCGGTCCGTCGTGCGCTGGCCGATCTGCCAGCGTACGGGCCGGTGCTTGTCGCCTGCTCCGGCGGGGCCGACTCACTCGCCCTGGCCGCGGCCGCCGCCTTCGTGGCCCCACGGGCCGGCCACACCGCCGGCCTGGTCACCGTCGATCACGGGTTGCAGGCCGGGTCGGCCGGGCGGGCCGAGGCGGTGGCCCGGTGGGCGCAACGGGCCGGTCTCGCGTCCGTTGACGTGGTGCGGGTCGATGTCGCCGGCCGACCGGGCGGTCCCGAGGCGGCGGCCCGCGAGGCGCGCTACCAGGCCCTCACCGAGGTGGCCGGGCGGCACGGGGCGGTGGCGCTGCTGACCGGGCACACCCGCGACGACCAGGCCGAAACCGTGCTGCTGGCGCTGGCCCGAGGTGCCGGCCCGCGTGGGCTGGCCGGGATGCCCACCCGCCGGGACCTGAATGGGGTGCCGCTGGTCCGGCCGCTTCTGGAGATCAGCCGCGGGCAGACCCGGGCGGCGTGCGTGGCCCTGGGACTGACGCCGTGGCAGGACCCGCACAACAGCGACCCTGCGTACGCCCGGTCCCGGATCCGCGCCGACGTGTTACCGGTGCTGGTCCAGGCCCTCGGGCCGGGGGTGCTGGACAATCTGGCCCGTACCGCCCGGCTGGCCGCGGCGGACAACCTCGCCCTGGACGAGTTGGCCGATGCGGCGCTGGCCGCGGCCCGACACCCTGAGGGTGGGCTGCTGGTCGAGTCTCTGGCCAACCTGCCTGCGGCGGTACGGACCCGGGTGCTACGCGCCTGGGCGCACGAGTTGGGTGCCGCGCCGGCCGCGCTGTCCCACCGGCACGTCACCGCGCTCGACACCCTTGTCACCGGCTGGCGGGGACAGGGGCCGGCGTACCTGCCCGGCGGGCTGCGGGTGCGCCGCAGCGCCGGCCGACTGCTCGCGGTACCGGCGGAGGACGAGGAGTGTGCGGGCGGGGCGGTGTCAGCCGGTCGGCGCGCGGTGGCGGAAGGTGCGGCGGTAGGCGTTCGGGGTGGTGCCGACCCGGCGGGTGAAGTGGTGCCGTAGCCCGGCGGCGTCGCCGAAACCTGCCCGGTCGGCCACCGCCTCCACGGTCAACCCGGTCTCCTCCAGCAACCGGCGGGCGAGCAGGACCCGCTGGTTGGTCAGCCAGTCGTGCGGGGTGGTGCCGGTCTCCGCGCGGAAGCGCCGGGCGAACGTACGAGGTGACATGCCGGCCCGGGCGGCCAACTCGTCGACTGTGATCGGCCGGTCCAGCTGTCCCATCAACCACTCCAGCACCGGCTCCAGGGTGGGTGCCTCAGGTGCCTTCGGGATGGGCGCCTCGACGTACTGGGCCTGCCCGCCGTCGCGGTGCGGCGGCACCACCATCCGCCGGGCCAGTCGGGTGGCGATGGCCGAGCCGTGCTCCTGGCGTACCAGATGCAGGCAGGCGTCGATGCCGGCGGCGGTGCCGGCACTCGTCAGCAGCCGGCCGTCCTGCACGTAGAGCGAGTTGCAGCGGACCCGGGCCTCGGGGTGCCGGCGCTGCAACTCGTCCACGTGCCGCCAGTGGGTGGTGCACTCCCGCCCGTCGAGCAGCCCCGCCTCGCCCAGCAGGTACGCGCCGGTGCACACGCTGAACAGGTAGGCCCCCCGGTCGGCGGCCCGGCGCAGCGCGTCGTGCACCTCGGGTGGCGCGGTGGTGAAGCCCTCATGGGCGGGGACGGCCACCAGGTCCGCCTCCGCGACCGGGCCGAGGTCGGCGTTCGGCGTCACCTGGAAACCGGCGGAGGTGCGTACGCCGGCACCCCGTGGGCTACACACGTCGAAGCGGTACCCGGGCAGGCCGTCGGCGGTGCGGTCGGTGCCGAAGACCTCGGCGAGCACACCGAGTTCGAACGGGGCGACCCCGTCCAGGGCGAGCACGGCGACAGAGTGAAGCATGTGACGAGGGTAACCGCAGTGGTGGCGGGATTTCACGCACGGCTGGCATTTCTGCCACTGTCCGGGCGGTGATGCGGCGCGCAGACTTGCCTGGTCCGGTGCGCACCGGCGGCGACAAAAACCCAGCAATCATGCGAAAGCGAGCGCCGCCATGGGATTCCTTTTTCTGCTGATCTTCCTCCTGCTCCTCACCTTCGCCTCCGCCGTCGGCTTGACCGCCGACAGCCGCGACTCGGCCGACTGGAAACCGTCAGACGGTGGTCGCCGGTGGCGATCCCGTCCGTCCTGAGGTGATTGGTGCGCTTGGTCGGAATAATCCGGGCCGGGGTCGTCCAGAAAGGGGCGGCCCCGCCGACGGCTCACCGGGGCCGTACGGCAGGCTAGGGTCATGGCTGACGGCTCCTGGTACGACGCCGACATCGACCACGTGATCATTTCCGAGGCGCAGATCCGCGAGAAGATCGCGGAGCTGGCCAAGCAGGTCTCCGCGGACTACGCGCACGTCTCCGACGGGCTGCTGCTCGTCTGTGTGCTCAAGGGCGCGGTCATGTTCATGGCCGACTTCGCCCGGGCGCTGGGCCGACAGGGGCCGCCCGCCGAGCTGGACTTCATGGCCATCTCGTCGTACGGGCAGGGCACCACCTCCTCCGGCGTGGTGCGCATCCTCAAGGACCTCGACCGGGACATCGCCGGCCGGCACGTCGTCGTGGTGGAGGACATCGTCGACTCCGGGTTGACCCTCTCCTGGCTGCTTCGCTACCTGGAGTCCCGGTCGGCGGCCAGCGTCGAGGTGGTCGCGCTCTTCCGCAAGCCGGACGCGGTCAAGGTGCACGTGCCGGTCAGGTACGTCGGGTTCGACATCCCGACCGAGTTCGTCGTCGGTTACGGCCTCGACTTCGGCGAGCGCTACCGCGAGCTGCCCTACGTCGGCGTACTCAAGCCCGAGGTCTACGCCCGCTCCTGACCTGCCCTTGTTACTTTCGGTGTGGTCGACATTCAGCCATCTCTCAGCCGATCGGGATAGCGTGGATCGCGGTGGTCAGGAGGTCTCCTCCCGGTCACGCCGGTTGAATCCCGGTTCGCCGTACGCGTAACTGCTGGGCTCGCCAGCTCACATCCGTTCCATACGGTGTACCGTCGAATGACCGTGGCGCGGCAGGTCCGCGCCTCGGGGTCAGGGCCGGCCCGCACGGCGGCTCCGGCAGCCGCTCCGGCGGCGACACCCACAGTCGGTCAGGACGTCGATCAGGAGGATGCGGGCGTCTCGGCGCTCGACAACAGCATGGAACGTACGCGTTTCTTCCGCCGACCGGTGTTCTGGGTCATCCTGGTCATCCTCGGCGCCGTCGTGCTCAGTCAGCTGTTCACCGGTGGTCCCAGCTACCACCGGGTGGACACGTCCGTCGCGCTCGACCAGCTCAACAAGGGCGGCATCGAGAAGGTCGTCTTCCAGGACAAGGAACAGACGATCCAGCTCGAACTCGCCGAGGAGGCCGAGTTCGACAAGACCACCACGAAGCTGATCGAGGCCCAGTTCCCGTACGAGGTCGGCAACGAGGTCTGGAACCAGGTCCTCGACGCCAAGGCGAACAACCGGGTGACCGGACCGGCCGACACCGAGGTGTCGTCCGACAGCATCTGGGTCAGCCTGCTTGTCAACCTGCTTCCCATTGTGCTGCTCGTGCTGCTGCTGCTGTTCTTCATGTCGCAGATGCAGGGCGGCGGCTCCCGGGTGCTCAACTTCGGCAAGTCCAAGGCCAAGATGATCACCAAGGACACGCCGAAGACCACCTTCGCGGACGTCGCGGGCTCCGAGGAAGCGGTTGAGGAACTGCACGAGATCAAGGACTTCCTCCAGAACCCGGCGAAGTACCAGGCGCTCGGTGCCAAGATCCCCAAGGGTGTGCTGCTCTTCGGTCCGCCCGGTACCGGCAAGACCCTGCTCGCCCGCGCCGTCGCCGGTGAGGCCGGAGTGCCGTTCTACTCGATCTCCGGCTCGGACTTCGTGGAGATGTTCGTCGGTGTCGGCGCCAGCCGGGTTCGTGACCTGTTCGAGCAGGCCAAAACCAACGCACCCGCGATCGTCTTCGTCGACGAGATCGACGCCGTCGGTCGACACCGAGGTGCCGGCATGGGCGGTGGCCACGACGAGCGTGAACAGACCCTCAACCAGCTGCTCGTCGAGATGGACGGCTTCGACGTCAAGGGTGGGGTCATCCTCATCGCCGCCACCAACCGTCCCGACATCCTCGACCCGGCGCTGCTGCGGCCGGGCCGCTTCGACAGGCAGATCCCGGTCGACGCCCCCGACATGGAGGGCCGCAAGGCCATCCTGCGGGTGCACGCCAAGGGCAAGCCCTTCACCCCCGACGTCGACCTCGACTCGGTGGCGAAGCGGACGCCGGGCTTCAGCGGTGCCGACCTGGCCAACGTGATCAACGAGGCTGCCCTGCTGACCGCCCGGAAGGACCAGCGGGCCATCAGCAACGACTCACTCGAGGAGTCGATCGACCGGGTGATCGCCGGCCCGCAGCGGCGTACCCGGGTGATGAGTGACCAGGAAAAGAAGATCACCGCGTACCACGAGGGTGGGCACGCGTTGGTCGCCTGGGCCCTGCCGCACGCCGCGCCGGTGCACAAGGTGACGATCCTGTCCCGGGGCCGCTCGCTGGGCCACACCCTGGTGCTGCCCACCGAGGACAAGTACACCCAGACCCGCGCGGAAATGGTCGACACCCTGGCGTACGCGCTGGGCGGGCGGGCCGCCGAGGAACTCGTCTTCCACGAGCCCACCACCGGTGCCGGCAACGACATCGAGAAGGCCACCGCACTGGCCCGGGCGATGATCACGCAGTACGGCATGAGTTCCAAGCTCGGTGCGATCAAGTACGGCACCAGCGGTGACGAGCCGTTCCTTGGCCGCAACATGGGCCACGAGCGGGACTACTCCGACGCCGTCGCCGCCGAGATCGACGGCGAGATGCGGGCGCTCATCGAGCTGGCCCACGACGAGGCCTGGGAGATCCTGGTCGAGTACCGGGACGTCCTGGACAACATCGTGCTCGAACTCATGGAGAAGGAAACCCTCTCCACCGCCGACATGGCACGGATCTGCGCCCGGGTGGTGAAGCGCCCGCCGATGGCCCCCTACAACGGCTTCGGCAAGCGCCAGCCCTCCACCGAGCCGCCGGTGCTCACCCCGGCCGAGAAGGAACGGCTCAAGGTGCAGGCCGAAGCGGACGGGGTCCAGGCCACCGTCGGCGGGGCCAACTCGAACAACTCGGACGGCCCACACTGAGCACCGACGACCCGGCGGCCAGCCCCACCCATCGAGGGCTGGCCGCCTCAGCTACCGAACCGGACGACGTCCTCGACTACATCGCCGCACGACTGGTCAACGGCCGGCTGACCGGGCGACCGGTCGAGGACGCCATCGACCTCGCCCGGATCGAGAAAGCGGTCCGCGAGATCCTGATCGCGGTCGGCGAGAACCCGGACCGCGACGGTCTCCAGCAGACCCCGGCCCGGGTCGCCCGAGCGTACGCCGAGCTCTTCGCCGGCCTTCGCGTCGACCCGGCCACCGTGCTCACCACCACGTTCGAGGCCAACCACGAGGAACTGGTGCTGGTCCGGGACATCGACGTGATGAGCCTCTGCGAGCACCACCTCCTGCCGTTCCGGGGAAGCGCCCACATCGGCTACATCCCTGGCCCGGATGGACGGATCACCGGTCTGTCCAAGCTGGCCCGGCTGGTCGAGGTCTTCGCTCGCCGTCCACAGGTGCAGGAGCGGCTCACCGTCCAGATCGCCGACCTGCTGATGGAACGGCTGTCACCCCGCGGCGTGGTGGTGGTGCTCGAATGCGAGCACATGTGCATGGCCATGCGCGGCATCCAGAAATCCGGCGCCAAAACGATCACCTCGGCGGTCCGGGGCACCCTCCAGCGAGACGCCAAGTCCCGCGCCGAGGCGATGGCACTCATCATTCCCCGCTGAGGAGCTGCCGGCTTCGTCAAGACCTGCGTGACGTCCCTGGCCGACCGTCACACCCTCGGGCGTTCACGCGCCGAGCATGGCCAGCACGATCCCGGCGGTGGCCAACACCGCCGGGATCAGGCAGGTAAGGGCCCCGAACCGGGGAGTCCGATCCACCCGATCCCCGTCCTGGGCCGGGAACAGCCGCCCCACCACGAGCCAGCCCACGCCGAAAGCGAGAGCCGGCGTCGGCAGCCCCACCACAAGTGCCAGGACCGTCACCGGGCTGTTGCCGGCCACCAGGTGCACCGCCACCAGGAGCACCGGAAGAACCAGCCCCAACGGCCCGTACACCAGCAGATTGCGGGCCGCCGGCGGCCAGTGCGCCACCCGAGGCAGACCACGCGCGGCGAGCGTGTCGTCGGCACCCTGCGCCCACCGTCGGGCATCCCGCAGCGCCGCCAGCACCGCCGAGGGACCACCCGACATCGACCTGGTCGCCTCGGACAGCTCCGGCGGTGTCGGTGCCAGCGAGATCGCCGGTACGCCCAGCTCACTCAGCCGAGTCTGCTGCGAGGCCAACCGCGTGCGTACGGCAGTCAACTCCTCCCGGGCGGCCTGCACCGTACGCGCCTGCTCGCTCGCGGCGGTCGCCGCGCCCCGGCGTACCCCATCCAGCTGACGCGCGGCGGCCAGGTACTCCGCCCACGCTGCCGGCACTGGATTCTCCGTAGCTGCGGGCGGCGCGTCACCGGTTCGTTGCCGCCCCGGCCCGGCGCGGAGGGTTCGTGACTGCTCTCGCGTCATGCCGACCCTTCATCCTCGTCACCAGGTACGCGGTACGGCACCAGGACGACGCCACGCTCACCCGGGCCGTCCCAGAGCACCACCCGGTCGGGGCGGGGCCGCCACTCCACCACCCGGCCGAACACCGGTGTGAGCTGTGCGCCCGGCACCCCCGCCACCGCCACGGCGGTCAGCTTGTCGACCGTCTCATCCGGTCCGACCAGCGCCGCGAACGTCGGCACCGTACGCCACCAGCCGAGCAGGTGCTGCCCGGCCGGTGGCCCGTCGGACAACAACATCCGCAACCGGGCGGGCGGCAGCTGCTCCGGTGCCGCCACATCCAGCCCGAACACCACCAGGTACGCCGGCTCGCCGGACTCCATCGCGGCAAGCAGCCCATCGAGCTCGACCTGCTCGACCGGATGCCGCTGGCTCAGCTCCGCAGCCAGGTCGTCGGCGAACGGCCGCGCCTCGACGTCGGGCGCGCAGACCACGAACCGGGCGGTGCCCGGCGCATGGTGGACCGCCGTGCTGCGAGCGGCCATCGCCAACAACCGGGTCGCGTCCGGTCGCGGACCGAGAACGGCGAGGTTCTGCCCCGCAGCCGGCCCGAACGGCACAGTAACCGTGCTCCGCGCGACATCCACGGCCCGCCCGAGCAGCGCGGCCGGAGCGAACGACTGCCCAGCGAGCGCCGCCCGGTAACGGGGATCATTTCCCAGCAGCGGACGGGCGTAGCCGGCGAAGACCACAGGTGGTCTGGATGTTTCGGCACGAGCCGACCAGAGTCGATGCCGTAGCCGCTCGACGGTCTCCGGCTCGTCCCGGGGATCGGGAAACCGGACCAATCGCTCATGACCACGGATGGCACCTCGGGGACCACCGAGCCCGCCGGCGGTGTTCACCACCGCGCTGCCCAGCGGCAGGCCGGCCGCGGAATCGTTTGTGGGTTCCAGCACCGCTGCGCCACCAGGCAGCGCGACCCGCACCGGAAACTGGCCGAGCAGCGAATCCCGCTGCCCGCCGTCGGCGCGCAGCGCCAGACCCAGGTCACCCTCGCCGGCCAGGACCAGATGCACACCGTACGCCCGGCCCGTCCGCGCCAACGCGTCCAACCGGGCGACGGCGTCGGCGGCGAGTCGATCCCGCTCGGCGAAGAGCAGCGGCAGGTTGTCCACCACGCAGACGATCCGAGGCAGCGGACGATGTTCCCGAAGCTCCGCGAAACGCTGCCCACCGGCGCGTACGGACGCCTCTGTGCGCCGCTGGACCTCGGAGATCAACTGATCGAGCAGGTCGGACAAATACTCCCGGTCGGCGGCCAGCGCCGCCGCCCGAACCTGCGGAATCCAGGACCGGTCCCGCTCGGTCTGGAGAAACTCGGCGAAGGATTCGCCGGCACCGAGATCGACCAGATACAGCGCCAGTTCGTCCGGGCCGTACCGGGCGACGAGATTGAGTAGCGCCATGGTCAGGAAGGCGGCGCGACAGGCAGGTGACCTGCCGTTCACCAGCCAGTGCGGAGTCAGCTCGGTGAAACCGAGCGACACCGGGCGCCCACCGGCGTCGCCGATCGCGGCGGTGAGCCCCTCCCCGGCACGCGCCTGCCACAACTCCTCCTGCAACGGCGGCAGCAGGGCGGACAGCGACAGCCGACTGCCGGCCTCGACCTGGGCCGCGAGCCGCCGACAGACGGCGTCGACAAGTTCGGCCGGCGGGTCCGGATCGAGGAACACGGGTGAGTTCAACCCGCCGTCGGTGCCCGGCGCGGCGAAGGGCGCACCGGGCGGGTCGCCCAGCAGCGCGTACGCGGTGCGCATGGCGAGGGCCGTGGCCCGGGGCAGCGGAGCTCGGCCAGCCGGCGGCCAGCCCGCGACGATCAGATGCAGCCCGGCAGCCGGGCCCTGCTCGGCGAGCGTCTCGATCCGGGCCAGGTCGGCGGTCTCGGTCTGCTCCGGCAGCGCGGCCAGCACCAGCACCAGTGACCGGTCATGCCGGCGAGGACCCGTCGTCCCGGCCGACACCCACCCCTCCGCCTCGGTCAACGCGGCCCGTAGCCCGGCGAGGTCGGTGGCGGGCGGGGACAGCACGCCGGCGTCGCCGAGCGCCGCGAACGGCGCCAGCGCCGCGCCGGTCGGGTCCACCACCCGAACCAACAGCGCCCCTGCCGGTGACGCGGCCAGCAGCCGCAGCAGCACGGCCCGCAGCAGCCCGATGACCCGCGGATCGTCCGCGTCGGCGTCAACAGTCAGGTGGCCGGCACCGAGCAAGGGCACCAGAGCAGGGAAACGCGCGTCGTCCAGCGGCGCTGCCGTGCCGATCCGGACGAACGGCGGCAGGCCGTCACCTGCAGGAGCATCGGCCACGATGGAGTCCAGGGCCGCGCCCGCCCAGCCCGGCGCGAGGACCTCAGCCGCAGCGCACAACCGTTCCGCAAGGGTGTGCTGGCGGGCCTGGTCGGCAGGGGCAGGGCGGATGTCATCCAGGACCGCAGCCGCTGCTGCCGCCGTCGCGGCGGCCCGGCGGTGCAGCGCGGCGGCACGAAGCGTCCGTGCCTTCGGACCGCCCACCGTGTCCACCTCCTCCGCCCGGAGTCGGCACCACCCGCCGGGCAGAGACGACCGTATCCCAGCGAAGGCCCCACCCATGGGACGCGAAGCGGCGCTGCGCCGATGTTGTCGTGGATCTCACCGATCGGCAGTGGTTCGTCACGATCTGCTGAAACTGGGGCATTGGGTCGACGGCGTCCAACCGATAGCCTCAGGGGGTGGAATCAGTGCCGCCCCCCGCCGGTTCCCAGGTGTCCCGTGTACCGGCACAACGGACACCCCCGGAGGAGTTGGCCCCGCCTGCGGTCGCACCAGTACCGCAACGGCCCCGCCGGCGGCTCCGTACGGTGCTGACCGTGATCGCCGGAACACTTGCGGCACTGTGCCTGGGCGGCGGAGTGGTCGGCTACCTTCTGTACGACCGCGCCACCACCCCCGACCGCAGCACACCAGCGGTAGTTGTCGATAACTACTTGCGCGCCTTTCTTGTGGACCATAACGATGTCCGGGGGAATCTTTTCGTCTGCGACGGCAGTGCTCAACTTGGCCAGCTTGAATTGCTTAGAAGCGACCTAGCGGTTCGCGAACAGCGCTTCGGGGCCAGAATATGGGTCAGTTGGGAAGAGTTTCACGTTGATCGCCACGACGACTACGCCGACGTGCGAGTCGACCTTACGTTCTCGGCTCAGATCGATGGTATTCGACAGACGGACCGGCAGGCGTGGAAATTTACCACCCGATTGGGCGAAGACTGGCGGGTGTGCGCTGCGGCCCGGGCTGACTAATCAGTTCATTCCATCCACAGGAGATGGACAGGTACTTCCAGCGTGGTTGGCGTCTGGCCGCGCCAGGCCCAGCGGTACCACTCCATCTCCGGCGTGATCCGTACGCAGATGTCGCCCTCTGCACCCGAATAGGTCTCGGTCACGGCCCGTAGATCGCGGTGT
Source organism: Micromonospora endophytica (assembly GCF_003236305.1). Classification (GTDB taxonomy): domain Bacteria; phylum Actinomycetota; class Actinomycetes; order Mycobacteriales; family Micromonosporaceae; genus Micromonospora; species Micromonospora endophytica. The sequence goes on from NZ_POTX01000015.1 coordinate 28,460, forward strand.
TCGACTGCGTCGACCATGTGGACCACCCGCCGGCCCACCACCGAGTCGGCCTCGAAGACCGGTGTCGGCACCCGATGTGCCGGTGCGTCGAGTGAGACGAGTCGGATGCTGCTCCCCTCAGGCGCTGTCGTGGGCGTCCGAGAGCCCACCGTTTCGACCCAGACCCGTTCGACCGGCACCAGTGGCGCGAAGACCTCGACCTGGTCGGATTCGGCGCGGTACCACTCGTGCTCGGGGATGACCGGTACGTAGGTGCGGCTGTTCTGCACCACCCGCTCGTCGGCTCGCAGGTCACCCCGCCACCCGAGGCCGGGTAGCCCCACGAGCACCCGCCGCCCGCGAAGCTCCACTCGGCCGGCCGCTGGAAGGACCTCGATCGGGCGCGGTGGCTGCGGGGCCCAGTCCGGCTGGTCGGCGAATGGATCGGGAAGTGGCTCGGTCATGAGGCGGTTCGGCTCACCCGGCACGCTTCAACGGTGCGCCCTTAGACTGCATGAAGGGCACTGGATCTATCGCGCTCCGGCTGCTGCGGTCGCCATCGGTGTGCACCTCGAAGTGCAGGTGCGGCCCGGAGGAGTTGCCGCTGCTGCCCACCTCACCGATCACCTGACCGGCTTCCACGGTGTCACCAACGGCGACTCGGGGACGACTCACCATGTGACAGTAGCGGGTGACGATGTCCTGGGCATGCAGGACATCGACGAACCAGCCGCAGCCGCCCTTGCCCGGCCAGCCATCCACGTCGCAACTGTGTCGACCGCTCCGATCGGGGTCGCACCGGGATACCAGGACCCGGCCGGTCGCCGCGACCCGGATGAGCGTGCCTTTCGGGGCGGCGATGTCCACCCCGTTGTGTGCCGGGCGACTGGCGGTCCGGAAACCGGACCCGACGCCGCCGGGAATCGGCGCGGTCCATCCGGAGGCGGCGATCTCACCGGACGCGGCGGCGTCGCATACCTGTTCTCCGGCGATCAGGGCGGTTCGGGCGGCGCCGCCGGCCAGCGCGTCGACGATCCGGGCGGCCAGTTCCTCATGCTTGGCGTAGGCGTCGGGGAAAGCGCTGATCTGCACCCGCTGGGCGGCCACGGTCAGTGGCAGCTTCTCCCAGCCGGACACCTCGACGAGTTTTTCGTAGAACTTGCGGGCCGCGTACTCGGGGGTCATCCGCTGGGCGATGCTGCCCCACGACGGACGTTGCTGGAACAGGCCGAGCGAATCATGGTCGGCGCCCACGCCCTCGTGCGGAATGTTCCGCGACTCGGCGACCGTGCGGTTCGCGAGATTGAGCAGTCGTGACTCCTGCATGGCGGTTGCCACGGCGATGACCCAGCCGCGGGGCGGCACCTTCATCTCTTGACCGACCTTGATGATCACGGCGGCGTTACGAAGCTGCCGCTCCCCATACTGGCTGAAGCGGGGCATGGTTCCCGTCACGTCGACATCGAAGTCGCCCGTGCACTCGACGCTGGCCGGCGTCAGCTGATGCTCGGCGGCGTCGCCCCCGAGCTCGGTGAGGAAGAACGCGCCAGTACCACCGGTGCAACAGAGAAACGCCAGCGCCGCCGTCAGGGCGGCGGCGAGGGCGCCTACCCGGACCGGGCGGCGACGAGGTTCGGTATCGGCACTACTCATCCCTGCTCCCAGTCCACGGCGTCGACCAGCCAACGTCCGTCCGGTGCCACAAGTTCGAGCCGGAGCCGCCCGGTGTCGAGCGGGATCAGGGCCTCCACGAAATTCTCACTGCGGGCCTGCACGGTCACCTCGTCCGTCATTTCGCCGGCTGGCACACCGGTCGGATCAGCACCGGAGAGCTTGTCGATGAGGTTGGCCGTCGAGAGCGGACGTAACTCCTCGTGCCAGCGCTCGGCGGCGAGATCGGGCCGGCCGAGCCAGGCCGCCGCAAAACGTTCCGCGACCTTCTCGGGCCCTGCCTCGCCGGACCGGGTGACCGGCGATGGGGTAACCGTGGTCGAGATCGCGCCGTCGTCCCCCGTGGTCGGGTCGACCGTGGTGATCGGCTCAACTGGCCGGTTACTCAGCCCGGCTGACGGATCGTCGGGTCCAGCGACCAGCCGGGCCGCGCCGACCACGCCGAGCACCAGCACCGCGATGCCGACGGCCAGTCCCAACCGCGATCGCAGCAACCGGCTGAACAGGAATTCGATGGCACGCCGCACGGCGGTCACCGGGCCTCGGATCGGATTCGAGGTGCCGGCTTCTCGGGGGCCCGCTCCGCTGAGCCTGGACGGTAGATGACAAAGGACGGGTTCTCGTCCGGCACGTCCGGCTCGGTCCACGCGGCGGGCTGTCGGCGGCGTGGTCGGGGCGCGACGGGGCGGGCTTCACGGCGTCGCTCCTCCGGCGGGCCGGACGCATCGCTTGCCTCCCGGCCGTCCGGGCGCTCCGGTTCGGGACGCTTCGGCCCGGCCGGTGTGCTCGTTGGCACCGGGTCCGGGCGGGCCTCCGGACGCATTCTCGGCTGCTCGACCACGACCGTCCGACGCCGGCCCATACTGGGCTCGGTGGTGCCGCCGGGCTCGGCGGCGTCGAGCCTGGCTGCGGTCCGCATGTCCCGGAAGAAGCGCCGATGCCAGGAACCGGCCGAGCTGACTGCCGCGCTGCTGTCCTTGCCGCCAAGTTGGGTGATCCGTCGGTAGGGACGTAGCAGCAGCCAGCCGACTACTCCACACAGCCAGACCAGTACCACCTGGAGCCAGCCCGCCAGGGTGGGTGTGCTCATGATGAGGTCCACCGCGAAGAGGTAGATCGCCGCGCCGGTACCGAAAATCGCGATGTTGAAGAGGGCGGCGATCACCGCGTTGCCCAGCCGGCGCAGGCCAGCACTTGCCGGTCGGAGCAGACCGATGGTGCCCAGGATCGGTGCGGCGATCACCGCCCACCGGAAGATCAGGAAGCCCAGCAGCACGAGCAGCGAGGCGGTCAGGTCGAACATCGCGAAGAGCAGGGCGGCGAGCACCGCGATGAAGCCCGCGCCGACCCGGTCCATGTCCCGGACGCCCTGCAGGTACTCGTAGGCTTCCGGATCCTCCCGCTCAATTTGTTGCGCGACCGTCATCCACTGCTGCTTCTTGGCGTTGATGGTGGCATCACGGGTCTCAGGACTGGTCCGAATTCTCTCTGCCTCGCCCCATGAGAGCGACTTGGCGTCGTAGAGCGCCGCCCCGTACTTGCGGGCGGTTTCGCTGTCGGCTGAGCCGAGCACACCACGTAGCCAGTTCCGGTAGAGCATCGACTCGGCGGCGGTGTCGCTGGCTCGGACCGCTGGCGGGCGCTTGTCCGTGCAGGCGTCCGGGTTGGGCATGGCACAGCGGCCGGGCGGAACGTCCCTGGCTGCTGGTCCGACCGCGTCATGTACGACGCCGAGTGTGGAGACGAGGGCATCGTCGGCGAGGTTGGCCGACTTGACCGGCCACGCGGCCAACGCGGTGACCGCCACCATCACCACCAACGCCCAGCCTGCCGTGGTCATCGCCGTGCTCATGTCGGACTGACGGGAGCGCCAGAGCAGGTAGAGACCGACGACGCCGAGCGTGACAATGCCGAAGACGCTGAACACCTTCTGGTAGATCGCCTTGGTCGCCTGATCCACGAGCGGATCCGCCCAGCCCCACATCGTGCCCGGTTCCCAGGCACGCTCCCGCAGAGCGTTGGAGGCACCGATGATCGCCGTGGCGATCATGAACTCGCCGTTGGCGATCGTGTTGGTGAACTTGTAGTCCGGATGCAGCAGGGTTGTCGCGCATCCTGACTCGATCTTGTACGTGGTGTAGCTGTAGCCGGCATAGCCGTAGTCGCTGTAGTAGCCCTTCGGGCCGGGTAGCTTAGATGCCTCAGGGCGTGATGCAAACCAGCCAGCGATGCCGGAGTCTGGTGCGGTCGGTGTCGGTGGTTTGAGGCAGGTTGCCTCAGATTCTGCCACCTTCTGGAGTTTCGCGACGCAGGCGCGGAAGTCGACTTGCCATTCCTGGGTCGTGCAGAGTTCGGCGGAGGACTGGTACGCCAGCGGGGCGGCGTACGCCGGTGTGCTGGTGAGTCCGGGCCATCCGATGGTGGCCGCGGCGAGGACGCCGAGGGCCAGGAGGAACGCCGTGATCCGTACCCGGGCCCTCACCATGTCACGCCTCCATGTCAGGCAGCACGGTCGGCAACACCCCGGCAGCGGCGGCGATGGCGGCGGGGGTGGTGTCGAGATGATCCAGCAAGCCGTCCACGTAGGAAACGTCGACGCGTACTTTCTGCACCCGACCGTCGACGTCGCGCATGACGAACTCACGGAAGCCGAGCCGGTGGGCGGAGGTCGCGTCGGCGGTGGAGAGGGAGGCGAGGGTCGCCTCGTACCCGTCGTCCACCGGTACGCGCAGCAGCCGCAGCGCCTCGGAGGCGATCTCGGCGTCTTCGGCGATCCGGCCGACGAAAACGGTCGAGACCAGGTTCTGCACGTCGAGGCCGAGGATGTCGCGTGGGTTCTGGGAGGCGACAAGCGCGGCGAGGTTCCACTTGCGGGAGTCACGAGCGAGGCGGACGAGGAAGGATCGGCCGGAGCGCCATCCCTCCATGAAGTGCGCCTCGTCCAACCCGACCAGCTTGCGTGACGACATCGAGCCGCCGTAACAGCGACGTACCGCCAGCCGGTGTGCGGTGTGCAGCATCGGCAGGGCGAGTGACTCCTCCGCCGACCAGTACTCGCGTTCGATCTTCAGGTCGGGCAGCCGGAGACCTGCCATGGTGATCACCGTGAGTGCCGCGTCCGGGCCGAGCAACCCGTCCGGTGGGCGGCCGAAGAAGAGCATGGCCAGCGGCATCTCCGCAGTGTCCAGCAGCAGATTCGCCAGTTCCCGGCCGGTGTCGTCGTCGAGCCTGCCGAGACAACTCACCACGTCGTCAAGGGTGGAGGTCTCTTCGGCGGGCACCTGGCGTACGGCGTGCCGGAACAGGGTGGCGGTCGAGGCCTCGCGGGCGACCTGGGGCGGTACCAGCATCATGCAGATGTCCTGGACCAGCATCCGCCGCTCGGCTCGAGCGTTGGAGACCGCGATCTCGAATTCCCGGTCCCCGCTGGGCCCCGCCACGAACTCGCTGCGCAGCGGCGTCGGGATCAGCGAGTACGGTGCCAGCGTGCCGTGTTCGGAGCCGGTCAGGTTCAGCACGCGGGAGTACGGTCGCAACTCCGGCATCGCACAGAGCCGGGCTAGCGGGCCGGAGGGGTCGAGCAGGGTCACCTGTACGCCGCGTCGGGCGGCCAGGTAGCCCAGCGCGCCGAGCAGCGTCGACTTGCCGCCACCCGGTTCGGCCACGAAGACCGCGAGGCCGGAGCGTTCCCGGACCTCCATGGGGAAGTGCAGGTCGAGGAAGACCGGCCGCCGGCAGGTGCCGGCCGTGCGGCCGATCAGGTCGCCGCGGCGGTCACCGACAGTGGACGCGGCCTGCGGCAGCGCCGCCGCCAGCAGGGGGACCGGCATGCGTCGGACGTAGCCGGTGTTGGCGATCGGTTCACCGGGGATGAACTCCCGGGCCAGCCAGTCCTGGTTCTTCGGGTGTTGCAGCGAGATGCGCAGCTCGCGGGAGTACAGCTGGATCAACCGGCGGGCCCGTTCCAGGCACTCCTCCCGGGTGCGCCCACCCACCGCGATCCGGTGCCAGCCGTGGGCTCGGGCGGAGTCGACAGGCAGGCCGGTCGTCATCTCGTCGCCGATCACCAGCGCCCGCTTGGCCAGCCGCTCCAACTCCGGCGGCGCGTCGATGCCGTGTTCGGCGTAGTCGAGCTGCTGCGATCTGATCATCCGCAGTCGGTGTTCGAGATTGCGGAAGGAGTCACCGGAGCCGAGGATGTCGACCCGGGTGGAGAGTTCCATCGGCCAGGGCAGTCGCTCGTGGAAGTGCAGCCAGGGCTCGTGGCGCTCGGGGATCTCCAGCGGCTCCATCCGGCCCACGGCGAGCACCGCCACGTGTCGTTCCTCGCCGGTCATCCGGTTGACCAGCTTGACCGTCGAGCCGTAGGGAGTGCGGTAGCGCTCCACCTGCTCGGTGAGGGCGAGCAGGTCACCGCGTTCCCAACGCCCGTCGGTGATGGGAGAGAGCGCCCCGGGTGGCGCCATGCAGAGCGCCACCGACCGGTAGAGCAGCCATTCCAGTTCATCGGCGGTGACGCGTCGGCCGCGCATGCCGAACGCGCCAAGCACCTCGTCGAACTGCTCGACGGTGCGGCCCAGCTTGCGTCGCTCACCCTCGGCGACACCTCGACCGAAGGTGCGTAGCAGCCGCTCGGTGAGCGAGTCGCCGAGTGATCGGCGGGCGAAGGTGACCCCGAGATAGGTCTGGCCCTCGGCGTGGTTCACCGAGAGCAGGTGCCGCTGTGCGGCCACCAGGTGGTCGGCCCAACTGGTCGTGCCCGGCACGTCGGGCAGCGGCGTGGCGGTGTTGGTGTCGATGGTGCGGGCCCACTCGTCGGCCGGGAAGGGCCGGGTGGTGCGGCGCAGGTGCAGTCGGAAGCCGGCGAGGCCGGCGTACTGCTCCGAGATCGCCGAGAGCAGTGCCTCGCGTTCCGCATCTGGCCGGAAGGCCCAGCGCACCTCGGGTAGCCAGTACCAGGCGGTGACGGTGTTGGGGGTGAAGGTCAGGTGTCCGGCGATCTCGGTGATGGCCAGTTCGACAGCGGGGTCACGATCCCCGAACTTGATCTTCGGTGGGCGGACCCGGGTGGGCTTGATCGGCCGGTCGCGGCGGTCGACCGCACGCTGCCGGGGCGGCGTGGTGGCGCGAGCGGCGGTGGTCTTTTCCGGTGCCCGGGCCGGCGGGCCGGCCGTCCGGCCGCCCTCGGGAGTCGGTTCGGCGGCAGGCGGCCGAGCACCCGGCCCCGGGGCCACGGGCGTGGGCGCCGGAACCGGAGACGGTGCCGGTGTACGGAAGGAGGGCGGCGTGCCCGGACCGGCGGTCGCGGCAGGCTCGTCAACCGGCCGGCTGGCTGGTGCGGGCGGCGCGGTGACCGCGGGTTGCGCGGCCGCGGCGGGTGGCGCGGGCGGGGCCGGCCGGCGGGTCAGTGGTGCCGGTCCGGGCGCGGCGGGCTGCTGCGGCAGGGCCCGCGCCGGTAGGCCGTTGGGCCGCTGGGCGGCGCCCTGACGGGGGTACGCCCCACCGAACAGGTCCAGGAAGGGCGAGTCGATGTCGGCGTTGTCGCGCGCCGGCCCGGGCTCTGCCGCTCGGCGTTGGGCCGGACGGGGTGCCTGGAAGACGCCGACGCTGCCGTGGCCGGGACTGGCGGCGAGCGCCGGATCGAGGGAGCCGTCGTCAGCCTCGTCGGATTGCGGGTAGTCGAACGAACGCGCACGGTTACCGTGTGGTGCGGCCGGGTGTCCGGCCGGGGATCCCGGCGTGGAGGAGCGGCTCATGAGATCGCCCTGCCCGCGCCAGTGGGCGATGTCGGGCGACAGTGCTTGTCGGGGTTTCGCGCCAACCCTCTGCGCGGCCCGTACGACGTGCAGCCGGTCATGCCAGTTCCTCCCGGATCCTGATCCCGCTGCCGACCAGGCGCGGGTCGCGCTGTTCGGCGGCCGGCTCCCGGGTGCGTCGCCAGTCGGTTAGCGCGGTGCGGATCACCATGCGCGCGGGCCGATCCGGGTCGACGTACCGGAAGACGAACGAGGTGGTCACGATGGCGAGCGCGATCTCCCAGGCGGGGAAGAGTTCGACCTGCATCGTGAACAGCCAGTGGATGAACATGTAGAGGGGAACGAGCAGGATGAACAGGCCGTACTGGGCGTACGGCAGGTGGACCGGAAGGGTGTAGCCGGGCGGCCCGAGGTAGACCAGGCGGGCCCGGTAGATGTCGTCGTCAGTGCGCAGCCGCATCTCGTGCCCGCGCCTACTGGAAGATCAGGTTGATCAGGAAGTCGCCGATGAAGAAGAGGGTGGCGGCCCCGGCGATGAAGGCCAGGCCGACGATCGCGATCGCGGAGCTGGTCAGCACCTTCGAAATCTCTCCCCGGCTGGCGCGACCGATGAAGATGACGCCCAGCACGGCCAGTAGGATCGGAGCGATCTTGCTGGCGAAGAAGGTGACGACGCCCTCTGTGTTGATCCCCTTTGGTTCCTCGGCGGCGAGTGGGATCGACGACGCCACAGTGGAGAGCAGGTGGAGGGCGTTCGTGGACGCCGTTTCCATCAGCTCGATGGCGATCACTGGAACCTCCCCAAGTCGCGGCCGGCGGCGCCGCGGTGGTGCAGTAGGCAAGCCTGACGGGATGGTGCTCACTCGGCGCAGCGCGCGAGACGCTGCGTACAGCATCCGCCACTGAAAGTGGCGATTTTTGGGTGGATTCTCCCGCTTCGGCCCTCCCTAACCGCGTCGCCATCTCGATGCCGGGCAATTCCACAGCGTACGGGCCGCCCCTCTTTGCGACAAGCCGCGAAGAGGCTGCCCGAATCGGCCCGGACGACCGATCGTACACCTGTTCCAATTGCCATGTCAGGGCCCTTCAGCCCGGGCTGATCGACGCCGCCCTGTAGACCGGTACGGTCTAGTCGTGACGGATCTGGTACGGGCTCCGGCCCCGGTGGTGATGGGTGTCCTGAATGTGACGCCCGATTCGTTCTCCGACGGTGGGCGGTACGCGGACGTCGACGCGGCCGTCGCACATGGAGTCCGGCTCCGTGCCGACGGTGCCGGGTTGGTGGATGTGGGTGGAGAGTCGACCCGGCCCGGCGCCGATCGGGTCGACGCCGACATCGAGAGTGCCCGGGTGCTGCCGGTGGTCCGTGCGCTGACCTCGGCCGGCGTACCGGTGAGCATCGACACCACCCGCGCCCGGGTCGCCGAGGCCGCCCTTGCGGCCGGTGCGGTGGTGGTGAACGACGTCTCCGGTGGGCTGGCCGATCCGGACATGGCACGGGTGGTCCGCGACGCCGGCTGTCCCTGGGTGCTGATGCACTGGCGGGGCCATTCCCGACAGATGAGCGAGCTGGCCAGTTACCGCGACGTCGTGGCCGACGTCCGAGCCGAACTCGACAAGCGGGTGTCGGCGGCGCTCGCCGCCGGGGTGGCTGCGGACCGCATCATCATCGACCCGGGCCTCGGCTTCGCCAAGACGGCGGCACACAACTGGCAGCTCAGCGCCCGGCTGCCGGAGCTGCTGCAGTTGGGCTATCCGCTGCTCTTCGCGGCGAGCCGCAAGTCGTACCTCGGTCTGTTGCTGGCCGGACCGGACGGCACGCCACGCCCGACCGCCGACCGCGAGATGGCCACCGTCGCGACAAGCGTGCTCGCGGTCGCCGCCGGTGCCTGGGGCGTGCGCGTGCACGACGTGCGGGCGACAGTCGACGCACTCGCTGTCTGGCAGGCCACCGGCCGCCCGAAGCTGACCTGGCCGCCCGGGCCAGCCGCGTCGCCCGGGCCAGCCGGGTCGCCCGGGCCAGGCGCGCCGGTCCCCGCCACCGCCAGCGGTGCCGAACAGCCTGTCGACGGGAGGTAAGCCGGTGACCGACCGGATCGAGTTGACCGGCCTGCGGGCGTACGGCCGGCACGGGGTGTACGACTTCGAACGCGCCCAGGGGCAGGAGTTCGTCGTGGACGCCGTACTGGAGTTGGATCTCAGTCCGGCCGCCCGCTCCGACGACGTGGCGGACACGGTGCACTACGGCGAGCTGGCCGACCGCCTGGTCGCGGTGGTGACCGGAGAGCCGGTCAATCTGATCGAGACTCTCGCCGACCGGCTGGTCGAGGTCTGCCTGGCTGATCCCCGGGTGCACGGCGCGACGGTCACCGTGCACAAGCCCGAGGCGCCGGTGCCGCACGCCTTCACCGACGTGGCCGTCACGATGCGCCGGACCCGGACCCGATGACCCGCGCCCTGCTCTCGCTCGGCAGCAACCTCGGTGACCGGCTCGGTCACCTCCGGACCGCCTTGGCGACGTTCGGCGAGAGTGTGCTGATGGTCTCGGGGGTGTACGAGACGCCACCGTGGGGGGACGTCGAGCAGCCCGCGTACCTGAACGCGGTGCTGTTGGCCGTGGACCCTGCGGCCGGCCCGTACGACTGGTTGGCCCGGGCAAGGGCGGCGGAGCACACCGCGGGCCGGGTCCGGGACCCGCAGCGGCGCTTCGGGCCCCGTACCCTCGACGTCGATGTCATCGCGGTGTGGGCCGACGACGATCGACAGGTGCTCAGCGACGACCCGGAGTTGACACTGCCACATCCGCGGGCGCATCTGCGGGCCTTCGTGCTCCGGCCGTGGATCGACATCCAGCCCTACGGTCAACTGCCGGGACATGGTCGGCTGACCGATCTGCTGACCTGCGGCCCGGCTGCGGCCGAGGTCGCGGAACTGCGCCCACGGCCGGATCTGCGGTTAGAGTCGGGAGCATGACGCAGTCCCCACCTCCCGACGGGCCGCGGATGGGACCGACCCGCATTTCGACCCTGGTGGTGACCGCCCTGGCCACGGCGGCGGCCGCCTGGTTGCTGATCAGCAGTCTCTACTACAACCGGATGCCCGCGCTGCCCTGGCTCCCGGTGATCACCCTGGCCGGTCTCGCGGTGCTGGAGGCCTACGCCGCGATCAACACCCGGGGGCGGATCGAGCGGCGGCCTGGCCGTGACCCGGTGAACCCGCTGATGGTGGCCCGGTTCGTCGTGCTCGCCAAGGCGTCCGCCCTGGTTGGGGCGATCTTCGCCGGCTTCTACGCGGGATTGACCGGCTGGTTGTTCGTGCAGACCACGCGGGCGGCAGGTGAGGACCGCCCGGCCGCCATCGCGGGTCTGCTGGCCTCGGTCGCCCTGGTGGCTGCTGCGCTCTGGCTGGAGCGGTCCTGCCGGGTTCCGGAGCGGCCGGAGGACGAGCAGGAGCCAGACGACCGGGAAACCCGTCCGGGCCGGCGTTAGCGCCTGGGCCGTACTGCTGGCGCTTGCCGCGCCACCTCGGTCCGGGAGCTTCCTGACGCCTACCGACTCTCCGGCACCCGATCGACGGGGGTTACGCCCGGCTGGGAGCGCGGGTACGGTGCCTGCGACCGGGAGGCAACGGCCGCCGCCGGTCCGCCCGCGCGTCGGTGCAGTCCGGGCGGCCGCTGGAAGGCAGGATTCATGGGGTACGACGAACCGGGCCGGAGCGGATCGGCGGAGCCGACCTCCGGCGTACCGGCCGGCGGGGCGGACACCGTAGTGGACGACTCCCGCAGCGGTGAGTCGGGTCCGGACCGGTTCGGCGTCCACGTGGTCTGGGAGACCCTGCTCCTGCTCGGCTTCGGCGCCCTGGTGTATTTGCTCTGGCGGGAGGATCCGGCGGCGCTGCGGGGCAACGGCCTACGCGACCTCATCCTCGACGTGGTCGGTCTCGGTCTGCTGGTGATGGCCGCCGGGCTGAGTCTGCGTACCGCGGCGGTGAACCTGGCGATCGGGCCGGTGGCGGTCGCGGCCGGGCTGCACTTCGCCGAACAGGGTGACCGGGGTCTGGTCGTGGCCGTCGGTATGGCCGCCGCGGTCGCCGCGCTCGGCGGGCTGCTGCTGGGGTTGGTGGTCGTGGTGCTGCACGTGCCGGGCTGGGCGGCCAGCCTGGGTGGTGCCGCTGGCGTGATCGTCTACGTCGAGCAGCGTTCCGCGCCGGTGCTAGTGCAGGGGGACCACGATCCGCGCGCCATCGCCGGTCAGCTCTTCGTCGGGTTCGCCGCGATCGCGATCATCGGCGGGTTGTTCGGCGCGATGGGCCCGATCCGCCGCCTGGTGGGCCGGTTCCGTCCGGTCGCCGATCCGGCGCGGCGGCGGGGGGTGGCGGCGGCCGTCGTCACGACCGGCGGGTACGTCTGCTCCACAGTGCTGGCGATGTTCGCCGGTGTGCTCGTCGCCTCGGCTGATGGTGCGGTGACCCCGGCCGCCGGCCTGGACTGGACGGTGTTGGCGGTGGGTGCCGCGCTGCTCGGCGGCACCAGCGCGTTCGGTCGGCGGGGCGGCGTGTTCGGCACGCTCGTGACGGCCGGCGCGGTCGGCCTGTTCTTCACGTACGCGCAGACCAGCGGCTGGACGGTGAGCCGCTGGGCGGTCGGCGGTGTGGCGCTGGCCGCCGGACTCGTGGTCACCCGACTCGTCGAGGCGTACGGCCGGCCGGCGTCGGGGCCCACCGCGCGGCCGGTGTCACCGGCCGGTGGTGATCCGGCGAACGCCGGCGGATGGGCCGTGCCACGGCCGGAACCGGTGGGCGACTGGCCGCCCGTGCTGCCGACCCAGCAGTCCGGGGGCGCGGCCGACCCATGGGGCGGTCGACGGTGGGAGGCCGGCTCGCGGAGCTGGGACGCCGAGGATCGGTGACCTGCCGGCTCACTCCCGGCGCGCCGTCGGCATGCCGGATGTGATCTCGGCGGTTAGGCTCGGCGCATGACCGACACATCATCGATCTCCGGCGGCCGGTCGTTCGAGGAACTGGACGTTCTCTCCACGGAGGAGCTGCGCGAGCAGGCGTTCGCGCTGGCCCGGGAGCGCCGCGACGTGGGGTTCTTCTGGTCGGTGCTGCGGCACCTGCCGAACGCGGACGAGGCTGCCGCGCTGGACGGAGCGCCGAACTCGGTCGGGCCGACGATTGACGAGGCGGCCGCCCTCTGGCGGGAGATGACCGGTCACGGCTACGAGGAGTCTGCGCCGCTGCTGCGGGCCGCCTTCATCGACTACCTGATGAAGCACTGACGCCTGCGGGTCGATCAGGCCGTGATCGGGCCGAGCCCGGCGTAGCACCATAAATCACGCCTGGCGTTTGCCCATGTCGATCCGCTGGGAACTAGCGGGCCATGGCTCTCACCAATCGTTACAAGTCCGCACCTGGTGCCGGCACCCTCGCGGCACTTCTGCTCGTCCTGGTCTTCGGCAGCCCGTGGTACGCCGACTGGGCCCGGGACAACACCGATCCGGACAGCGCCGGCGGGTGGTTCCTGAGACTGCTCGCCTGGCCGGCCTGGCGGTTCGACTCCTCCGACTCGATCCAGGAGATCTTCGCCGCGGATCTGAAGGCGATCCTCGTGGTCGTCCTGACCTTCGTCTTCCTCTACCTTCTTCCGGGCTCCCAACTCGCCCGCGCCCGGGGCACCCTCAGCCAGTTCTTCGCCGGCTGGGCCGCGTACATCTTCGCGGGAGCGTTCGCGGCCCTGCTCACCGCGCTGATCCGCACCGACCCGACGCTGCTCGGCGCCTTCCAGGCCGCCGGCGACGGCGCGGAGTACGGGATCTTCACCGGCTGGATCATCGGGATCGCGACCCTGGGTGGCTACCGGGGCCGTCGCTGACGTCGGTGCGGCACCGCCGCCGCCCGCCGTGGCCGGGCCTGTCCGAGGACGGGCCCGGTTCCACGTTCCGGCTCAGCTGGACGGTTCCGCCAACGCCAGGATGCGCTCCCGGCGCAGCAACCCGACCGGCCTGCCCTCCTCGGTGACCACGGCCTGCCCGCTGGGCGAGGTGAGCAGCACCGCCAGCGCGTCGTACGCCGAGCCACCCAGCGACACCACCGGCAGTTCCACCGAGGCGTCGGCGGGCAGCGGTTCGAGCACCTCCCGGGTGACCGGGGTGACCACGAGCCGTCGGATGCCCCGGTCGGCCCCGACGAACTCGCGGACGAACGGGGTGGCGGGGGAACCGAGCAGAGTGGTGGGGCTGTCGTACTGCTCCAGCTGGCCACCCTCGGAGAGCACCGCGATCCGGTCGCCGAGCCGGACGGCCTCGTCCAGGTCGTGGGTGACCAGCACGATCGTCTTGCGTACCTCGGCCTGCAGGCGCAGGAACTCCTCCTGTAGGCGGGTCCGCACGATCGGGTCGACGGCGGAGAACGGCTCGTCCATCAGCAGCACCACCGGATCGGCCGCGAGCGCCCGCGCCACACCTACCCGCTGCCGCTGCCCGCCGGAGAGTTCGTGCGGGTAACGCCGGCCGAACTGGGTCGGGTCGAGGCCGACGAGCTCCAGCAGCTCCCCGACCCGCTGCCGGGCCCGGTCCCGGGACCAGCCGAGCAGGCGGGGGACGGTGGCGACGTTCGCCGCCACGGTCTGGTGGGGAAACAGCCCGACGTTCTGGATCACGTAGCCGATCTGCCGCCGCAGTCGTACCGGATCGGCCTGTGTCACGTCGGAGTCACCCAGCAGGATCCGACCGCTCGTCGGCTCGATCAATCGGTTGATCATCCGCAGCACCGTTGACTTGCCACAGCCCGACGGGCCGATCAGCACCACCAGCTCGCCCGCGTCGACGTGCAGGCTGAGGTCACGGACCGCCTCGGTGCCGTCCGGATAACGCTTACCGATGCCGTCGAGAGTGATCGACGCCGCGCGCTGACCGTCGCCGTCAGCCGGGGTACCGTCCACGTATGTTCCTCCGCCTGAGCTATCGGGCCGACCCGGGTAACCCGTGGTTCTCCTGGCAGTACCTGCGGGACAACTCTGACACGGTGACGACGGCGCTGCGTGACCACACCACGCTGACCCTACGGGCGGTGGTGATCGCCGCGTTGGTCGCCGTCCCACTGGCCGTGGTGGCGTACTGGTTCCGGCCGCTCACCGGCCCGATTCTCGCATTCACCGGTGCGCTCTACACGATCCCGTCCCTGGCCCTGTTCGCGTTCATCGCGCCGTACCTGGGCATCGGCGTCGCGACGGTGCTCAGCGTGGTGGTGCTGTACGCGTTGCTGGTGATCGTCCGGAACACCGTCGCCGGGCTCCATCAGGTACCCGCCGAGGTGCGGGAGGCGGCCGAGGGGATGGGGTACGGCCGCTGGGGTCGGCTGCTGCGGGTGGAGCTGCCACTGGCCCTGCCCGGCATCCTCACCGGCCTGCGGCTGGCCACCGTCTCCACGGTGGCGCTGGTCACCGTCGGGGTGGTGATCGGACGCGGCGGGCTGGGACAGATCATCTTCGCCGGCTTCCAGAACAACTTCTACAAGTCCCAGATCATGACCGGCACCCTGCTCTGCGTCCTGTTGGCCCTGGTGCTCGACCTGCTCCTGCTCGGCGTGGGCCGGCTGCTCACCCCGTGGCTGCGCGGGCGGACCGGATGAGCGGCCGGACCGCCAGCGATCCCCGCGGCGCCAACCGCCGGAGGTGGAGATGAATCCCGTGGAGCAGGCGGTGCGCTGGCTCAACGACCCGTTGAACTGGACGAATCCGGGTGGCATCCTCGACCGGCTCGGCGAGCACGTGACCATCTCGGCCACCGCCGTGCTGCTCGGCTGTCTGGTGGCCTGGCCGCTCGGGCTCTGGCTGGGGCACGCCGGTCGCGGGGGCGGGCTGGTCGTGCTCGTCTCCAACCTCACCCTGGCGGTGCCGACGCTGGCCCTGCTGACCATCCTTCCGTTGACCTTCCTCGGCTTCGGCCGTCCAGCAGTGGTGGTCGCCCTGGCCGTGTTCGCGGTGCCACCGCTGCTCGCCAACGCCTACACCGGAGTGCGGCAGGTCGATCCGCAGACCCGGGAGGCGGCCCGGGGCATGGGCATGACCGGGCCGCAGGTGCTGCGCCGGGTCGAGTTGCCACTCGCGGTGCCCTACCTGGCCGCCGGTTTCCGCACCGCCGCGGTCCAGGTGGTCGCCACGGCGGCCCTGGCGACCTTCGTCAACGGCGGTGGCCTGGGCGAGATCATCCGGCTCGGCTTCGGCCTGAGCATCGCCGTGGGTGGTGGCCAGATCCTCGCCGGTGGCCTGCTCGTGGCCGGGCTCGCGCTCGGCGTGGAACTGCTCTTCGGGTTCGTCGAACGGCTGGTCACCCCGCGACCGCTGCGCCGGGCCCGACGCAGCGCCACGCGGCGCGCGGCGGACGCCATCACCGGCTCCTGAACCGGCCGGGTCGGCCGGCAGGTGCACACCTGCGGGCCGACGGAAGGTGACGTTCCGGTGACGAAGGTCGCGAGAACTTGTCGGTGCCGGACGTCAGGATGTTGGGTGGAGGTCGCGGGCGGCCGGAAACGGCATCGCCCGTCGGACACGCGGCCGGCCCGGACGGGTCGCGCCGGGACACGGAAGGCGGGCTGATGCACGCAGGCAGAAGACTGTCCATCGCGGTCGTGGGCGCAGTCGCCGCAGCCGGCGTACTGGCCGGGTGTGGCGAGGCTGGCTCCTCCGGCACGGAGGCGCCGCAGCAGGCCGCCTCGGGCGCCGGGTGCGCACCGGTGGCCGGCCAGCAGTTGATCGCGCTCGAGGACGACAAGTCCCTCCAGAACGCGGACAACGTGATCCCCGCGATCCACAGCAAGGCGTCCACGCCGCAGCTCATCGCGGCGCTCGACAAGGTCTCCGCGGTGCTCGACACCCCGAAGCTGGTGCTGCTCAACAAGGCGGTCGACGAGGACCGCAAGAGCGCCCAGGCGGCGGCGCAGGAGTTCGCCACCGCCAACGCGCTCACCGACGGGGTTGAGCGGGGGCCGGGTGGACGGCTCACGGTCGGAGCGGGGAACTTCACCGAGAGCGAGATCATCGCCGAGCTTTACAAGATCCAGCTGACTGCGGCCGGTTACCAGGTGACTGTCCAGCAGATCGGCAACCGGGAGCTGTACGAACCGGCCCTGGAGAAGGGCGAGATCCAGGTTGTCCCGGAATACGCCGCCACTTTGGCCGAGTTCCTCAACGGCAAGCTGAACAGCGGTGCCGATCCGGTCTCCTCGCCCGACGTGGACGCCACCGTCACCGCGCTGCGCGGGCTCGGTGAGAAGGCGGGCCTGACCTTCGGTGCGCCGGCCGCCGCACAGAGCCAGAACGCCTTTGCCGTGACCGAGGAGTTCGCCGAGAAGTACGGCGTGCGAACGCTGTCCGAGCTGGCCGAGAAGTGCTCGGGCACGGCGACGGTGCTGGGTGGTCCGCCGGAGTGCCAGGAACGGCCGTTCTGCAAGCCCGGCCTGGAAAAGACCTACGGGCTCGGCGTCGGCTCCTTCTCCTCGCTCGATCAGGGCGGTCCGTTGACCAAGACCGGCCTGCGCAACGGCACGATTAGCGTCGGCTTGGTCTTCTCCACCGACGCGGCGTACGCCAAGAGCTGAGTCGCCCGGACTCATGGCGCCCCCGCCGACCCGGCTGGGGGCGCCATGTCGTCGCTGGTCACAGCGTCGGCTCCGGATTGCCAGGAAACTCCTACCCGCCGCCTGCCGGAGTGCCGTTCACAGTCACCACAACTCTCGGTAGGCTCCGGACCCATGCCCGCTCCGGTTCCCACCGACCCGCGTAGCAAGCGACTCCTCACCGCGCTCTTCTGGGGCGGTGTGGCCCTGGCCCCGGTGGCGGCGCTGATCCTGCTGGTGGCCGACGGTAACGGCCCGCTGCGGTTCGCGGCGGTACTGGCGATCATGGCAGTGGTGCTGATCGGGCTCTCCATCGCGCTGCGCACTGAGGGTGGTGTCGGTCACGCCGAGGACCTGCGCGCCGAACTCGACGAGTTGCAGCGGGAACTGCGCGCGGAGATCGTCGCTGCTGCCCAGCGTGGCAACCAGGCACTCGACGAGGCGAACCGGGTCCAGGAGGCGCTGGCCGGGTTGCGCCGTCGGGTCGACGCCGGCGTCGCCGGTCCGGGTGTCGGTGGCGAGACGCCCGGCGCGGGCCGGGCCCGGGTGGCCGCGCCGGGGCCGGAGGTGCCGCCGCACCACGCCGAGCGGCCGGCCGGGCAGGCCGGGGTGTACGCCGCCGCGCCGGTCGCGGGCCACGGCGTCGGATACGACGACGACCAACCGGAGGCGGCCTACCCCGCCGACCGCGAACGCGTCCCCGCAGCGCATGGCGCCGACCGGGCATCCGCCGGTCCTGCCGGTGACCGTCCCGTCGGCGGCTCCGCCGGGGTGTACGGATCAGCCGGTCGCCCCGAGCACGACAACCGTGCCCGCCCTGAGCACGACAACCGTGCCCGCCCCGAGCACGACAACCGGCTTCGGCCTGAGCACGACAACCGTGCCCGCTCGGAGCACGACAGCCGGCACGGCGAGCCGGCACCGCGGCCGCTCGGCATGGTCCGGCACACCGAAACCGTGCACGTGACCACCCGGCACACCATCGTGGATGGTGGGGTGGGCGAATCCGGCAGCCGTTACGGGGGGTACGCGGCACCGTGGTCGCCGCAGCAGGAGGAGCGGCCACGGGCCGGCCACGGTGCGGAGCGTGACGACCGCTCGTGGCCCGAACCGGAGGAGCGTTTTCGTCGGGACGACGACCGGTCCTGGTCCGGCCCCGGCCGGGAGGAGGACCGGCACCGGCCGGACGCCCGCAACGAGCCGCACTGGTCCGGCCATCGCGACGAGCGGACCCCGCCACGGGACGAGCACCCGGCACCCCGAGCTGACCGCGCGGCGTACCAGGACGATCGCGTGGCACCCCGCGACGAGTACCCCGGACACCGTAACGAGCACCCGGGACACCGGGACGATCGTGACTGGGCGGCGCCGCGCGCTGAGTCGGGCTGGGACGACAGGGGACAACAGCAGTGGGACGTCCCGGCTGAACCGGCTTCGTCCGGTGCACAGCGGCCGGACGACACAGGCGAGTACTGGGCGCAGATGCGGGCCGGTGACCGGTGGGCCACCGTACGTGATGATGATCGAGGGCATGAGCTGCGGGTCGGCGAACGCCGCGCCGAGGTGCACACCGACAACACCGGCACCGAATACCGCATGGCCGACCGCTGGGCCAGTGTGCGTCGCGACGAGCCGCGGCGGGGTGCTGACAGCGGTGACGGATGGCGGGACGGCCGGGACGAGCCGGAGCACCGCCCGGCGCTGCCCGCCGGTGGGGTGCCGGTGCCTCAGGAGTGGCGGCCACCCCGCCAACGCGGGTACCAGCCGGAGCCGGCGCGCCAACACCAGCCCGCATCGGCGTACGGACACCAGCCGGACCCGGCGTACGAGCACCAGGCCGAAGCGGCGTACGGGCATCAGCCGGACCCGGCGTACGGGCATCAGGCTGAACCCGCGTACGGACACCAGCCGGAGCCGCGGGCCGGCGGGTATCCGCCCGAGGGGGCATGGGGCCCGCAGCCGGAACCCGAGCCGTACGGCCGCCGCCGGCAGCACACCGAGGAGCCCGGCTACGGCCAGCCGCCGCACGACGCCGCCTCGAACCGCTGGCGCTGACCGGGCGGCCAAGGCCACCGGGCGGCCCGCCGCGCCGGGTCACTTGTCGATGTCGCCCACCACGAAGAACATCGAACCGAGAATGGCGATCAGGTCCGGTACCAGGCAGCCGGGGAGCAGGGTGGCCAGCGCCTGCACGTTCGCGTACGACGCGGTCCGCAGCTTGAGCCGCCACGGCGTCTTCTCGCCCCGCGACACCAGGTAGTAACCGTTGATGCCGAGCGGATTCTCCGTCCACGCGTAGGTGTGCCCCTCGGGTGCCTTGAGCACTTTCGGCAGCCGGGTGTTGATCGGACCGGTCAGCCGGTCCACCCGGTCCAGGCACTGCTCGGCCAGGTCGAGCGAGGCGTACACCTGGTCCAGCAGCACCTCGAAGCGGGCGTGGCAGTCGCCGGTGGTGCGGGTGACCACCGGCACGTCGAGCTGGTCGTAGGCCAGGTACGGCTCGTCGCGGCGCAGGTCCAGGTCCAGCCCGGAGGCCCGGGCGACCGGGCCGGAGGCACCGAACGCGGCGGCGTCGGCGGCCGAGAGCACACCGACCCCCACCGTGCGGGCGAGGAAGATCTCGTTGCGCCGGATCAGGTTGTCCAGGTCCGGCATCCGGCGGCGGACCTCGCCGATCGCCGTCCGGGCCCGGCCGGTCCAGCCGGCGGGGACCTCCTCCTTCAGCCCGCCGACCCGGTTGAACATGTAGTGGATGCGGCCGCCGGACACCTCCTCCATCACCGTCTGGAGCGTCTCCCGCTCCCGGAAGGCGTAGAACATCGGCGTGATCGCGCCGATCTCTAGCGGGTACGAGCCGAGGAACATCAGGTGGTTGAGCACCCGGTTCAGCTCGGCCAGGGCCATCCGCAGCCAGGTGGCCCGCTCCGGCACCTCCATGCCCATCAGCCGTTCCACGGCGAGCACCACACCCAGCTCGTTGGCGAAGGCCGAGAGCCAGTCGTGCCGGTTGGCCAGCACGATGATCTGCCGGTAGTCGCGTACCTCGAACAGCTTCTCCGCACCCCGGTGCATGTATCCGACGATCGGTTCGGCGGAAATCACCCGCTCACCGTCGAGGACGAGCCGGAGCCGCAGCACGCCGTGTGTGGAGGGATGCTGCGGCCCGATGTTGAGCACCATGTCGGTGCCGAGTTGCTCCCCACCGGTGCCCGCCACCAGCCCGGCACCGGTGCCGACGGTCAACTCGCGCAGGTCGCCCGTGGTCATGTCCGCCATCGTGCCATGAACGCCGTCCCGGCCGTGGACACGGCGGCACCGGTCCGCGTCACCGCGACCGCGGACCGGCTGCCGGGGCCCGCTCCGGCCACCGCCCCTCGGCGGGCAGGCCGACCGGCTGCCAGAGCCAGAAGTGCCCACCGAGGCCGGCCGGGTCGGTCAGTTCGGCCGCCGCCGACGCCTCGGCGAGGGCCCGCACGTAACCGGCCGGGTCGCTGGCGGCCAGGCTCAGCGGTGGTCGCCCGCCGTCGGCCCCGAGCGCCCGCAGTCCGTCCCGCTGAGAGCCGAGGGAGTACGCACACCTGGCGACCCGCTCACCGGCGGAGGCGACCGAGTCCATTGCGACGTGCGCGGTGACATCGCAGGACCCGTCCGGCACCGGCGGCACCTGCCGTCCGCTGCGATACCCGGTCAACGTCCCACCGATCGGCCGATCCGACCGCAGGTGTCCGTAGTCCACGGCCAACGCCAGCCCCCGGTCGACGTGGCCCACCGCCTCGGCCCAGGCTTCGTCTCGTGGGCGCCCGATCTCTGCTCTGGTGGTTGGGGTGGGGGGTTCCGGGCAGCCCGACCGGCTCCGGGCGGTCAGGCTTGATCCCTGCGCCGGTCGGGCTGCCCGGAACCCTGACGTGGTCGATCCGTGGCCGTCCGTCGCGGTCTGCACAGGAGGGCTGGCGTCGTGCGTGGGTGTGGGCCACCAGGTGGTGAGCCAGGTGGCGTCCTCGGGGCTGATCGGGTCGCCTACTGTCTCCTCGCCTGATGTCAGGTCGACCAGGAGGTAGTGCCAGCCGGACCCGGTGTGGGTGGCGATGTCGAGGGGGACGTTGTCGAGCCATTCGGTGGCCAGCAGCAGGCCGGTGATCCTGGCGGGGAGCTGATCCGTCCAGGTGATCTGTGCGGGGA
>NZ_POTX01000160.1 GCF_003236305.1 Micromonospora endophytica
GGTGTGGCCGGCGGGGCGTCCCACTCCCCCGGCTCCACCAACCGGCCGACGCTGCTGCCTCGCGGCAGGGCGAACCCCCAGTCCAGCAAAGCGGCACCCTGTTCCCAGCCACGCTGCGGCCGGGGCTCGGCACCGAGCAGCGTCACGACCAGCCGGCGGCCGTCACGTTCGGCGGCACCGACGTAGGTGTGGCGGGCGTAGTCGGTGAAGCCGGTCTTCCCGCCCAGCGCACCGGGATAACGGTAGATCAACTGGTTCTCGTTCTGGATTTCGAAACCCTTGCCGCGCAGCGCCTTCTGCCCCGGGATGCGGGTCCGTTCGGTGAGCGCGTACCGGCGGAAGGTGGGGTCGGAGAAGCAGGCACGGGCGATCAGCGCCAGGTCGTACGCGCTGGTGAACTGGCCGGGAGCGTCCAACCCGGACGGCGTGACGGCGCGGGTCTGCAGCGCACCGAGATGCCGGGCCTGCTCGTTCATCGCGCGCACCCCACCGGCCGCACCATCCGGCCCCCCACCGAGGCGGGCCAGCGCGTTCGCGGCCTCGTTGCCGGACTGCAACAGCAGCCCCAGCCACAGGGTCCGCACCCGGTAGCGACCGCCCGCGAGCAGCCCGACCGCCGAGCTGCCCGGCGCGATGTCCAGGTCCTCACGGGTGATGGTGACGGTCTCGTCGGCGTCCAGCCGGGGCAACATGGTCGCGGCCAGCAACAGCTTCTGCACGCTGGCCGGCGTGGCGTACTCGTGTGGCCCGCACCCACCCAGCACCTCACCGGTGTCCAGATCGGCCACCAGCCAGGACCGGGCGGTCACCTTGGGCGGCGTCGGCACGTCCGGCGGCACGACCAGCCCCGGGGTGGCCAGCGCGTCGCCACCGACTACCCGATGCTCCGGCACGGCCGGCGGCGGCGTCGGCCGGGGCGACCGCTTCACCTTCGGCGCCACCGCCTTCGGACACGGCACCGCCTGTGGCGTGGTGGCGGCGGGCGCGACCGGCGGGGCGACGGCGGTTGCCGCGGCGACCGGCGGGGCGACGGCGACACGTTCAGTGGTCACCGCAGCACTGTTCGTCGCGGAAATCGCCAGGATCGTGAGGACGAGAGGAACGACCGCGAGGGCTCGGTCTGACATGAATACGCAGCCTAACCGCGAGATCGGTGGCGCCAGCGCCACCGCGGCCGGCACGGCGAGCAACTGATCGCGGATCTTCCCCGCAATCCGTTGAACCGTTCACCGGCACCCCCCCGTATCCACGACCGAACAACGAAACCTTCCGGACCAGCAGCGGGAGCGCTCCCGTCGCACGGTCCGACAGTCACCTCCGGGAAGGCTCGACGACGGGACGGCCGCCGTCGCCGGGCCGTTCTCCCGGGCATCCACGGCGCACCAGCCGACGGGCATCGGCAATCCGAACCGTCCGGCCGTCACATCATGAGGAGAGTTGGCATGGTCAGGCGTACTCAAAAGCTCCAGAAGCACGCCGCGCTGAAGCTCGGTGGGGTCGGTGTCATCGCTGTGGCGTTGCTGGGCGCCGGCCTGACGCTGGCCTCGGCCGACGACGGCGCCGGCAGCAGCGGCGCGCAGACGGCGAACTGCCCGACGGTACGGGACAAGCTGTCGAACATCCCGGCCGCCGCCGTCGCCGGCGTCGAGACCGAACTGGCCAACCTGGACAAGCAGATCGCCGAGGCCAACGCCCGCCTCGCCCAGCAGGCCGCCAACCCCCAGGGCGGCGCCAACTTCATCCAGAACGCCATCCTCGGCCCGCTGGCCAGCAAGCGCACCGCCGCCCTCGACCGCATCGGCATCAACATCAACCGCGCCGGTGGCCAGCGGCCGGATCTGAGCAGCCTGGCGACCTGTGGCCTGAACGCCGCAGGCACTGCCAGCGCACTCAACGGCAACGCGGGCAACGCCGGAAACGGCAACGCGGGGAACAACGGCAACGCCGGGAACACGGGTAACGCGGGTGCGGCCGCTGGCGCGCAGACGGTCAACTGCCCGACGGTACGGGACAAGCTGTCCAACGTTCCGGCCGCCGCCGCTGCCGGCGTCGAGACCGAACTGGCCAACCTGGACAAGCAGATCGCCGAGGCCAACGCCCGCCTCGCCCAGCAGGCCGCCAACCCCCAGGGCGGCGCCAACTTCATCCAGAACGCCATCCTCGGCCCGCTGGCCAGCAAGCGCACCGCCGCCCTCGACCGCATCGGCATCAACATCAACCGGGTCGGTGGCCAGCGCCCCAACCTCGCCGCCCTGGCCACCTGCGGCCTGAACGCCCCGGGTAACGCCAGCGCCGTCAACGGCAACGCCGGCAACGCGGGGAACGCCGGCAACGCCGGCAATGCGGGCAACAACGGCAACGCCGGTAACAACAACAACGGCAACGCGGGCAACAACGGCAACGCCGGGGTCGCGCAGACGGTGAGCTGCCCGAGCGTGGCCGATCGGCTGCCGGCGGTGCCCGCGCAGGCCGCCGCCGAGGTGCAGCGGGAACTGGCCAACCTGAACACGCAGATCGCCGAGGCCAACGCCCGCCTCGCCCAGCAGGCCGCCAACCCGCAGGGCGGTGCGAACTTCGTCCAGAACGCCATCGTCGGGCCGCTGGTGGACAAGCGGGTTGCCGCCATCAACCGGATCGCCACCGCGATCGGCCGGGTCAACGGCAACCGTCCCGGCGACCTGGTCAACCTGGCGTCTCCCTGCACGGTGCGCTGATCTCCGCATGACATCGCCGGTGGGCGGTGGCCTCAGGGCCACCGCCCACCGTGCTGTGTAAGGAAGGGCCCCCTGTTAACGCCTCATGTAGAGGAGGGGCCCCTTATTAACACCTGCAGGAGGCGGCGGTCAGGCCGTCGGGGCGAGGTGCCGTAGGTAGTCGTGCAACGCAGCGGACGCGGCCAGCCGCCGCAGGCTGCGCCGGTGCAGATCCTGCTCGCGCCGGGCCAACTCCGCGCGGACCCGCTGCGGACTGCCGGTGGTCCGCATCTCGTCGAGCACTGCGGTGATGATGTCGAACGGGTAGGCGCCCCGGCGTAACAGCGCCACCACCTGGGCGGCGCGTACCTCGGCCTCGTCGTACACCCGGTAGCCGGTGCCTTGCTCGCGGACCGGCCGCAGCAGCCCCCGGGTCTCCCAGAGACGCAGCTGCGAGCTGCGGACCCGGACCAGGTCGGCCACCACTCCGACGCGGACCGCGCGGCGTGGTGGGGCGACCGGCGGGCTGGTCACCACCGTCTCGAAGGCACCGAGGACCCGGCGGATCTCGGCGCGTTCGCGATCCAGCTCGGCGTGCCCGGCGTCGAGCACCGCCAGCGCCGCCGGCAGGTCACCGCCGTGCACCGCCGCCATGATCTCCCGGGTACGCACCCAGCCGTGTCCCTCGGCCATCGTCCGGGCCACGGCGAGCGCCCGCGCGTGCGCCTCGGTGAAGATCCGGTATCCGCTCGGGGTGCGTTCGACAGGTGGCAGCACACCGAGCTCGACGTAGTTGCGTACCTGCTGCACGGAGATGCCGACCGTCGCGGCGAGGTCGACCGCCCGCAGTCGCCGGGGGCTGCCGCGATCCGTCACCCGAGCACCCTACCTCTTCACTGCGGTTTGAGACTTTCCCGGCCATAACACCTAGCCTGCCAGCGGAATTGCCACGAAAGCCTCCACGTGCTAGTGAATGAGACAATTTAATGCGGCCAGGCCAACCCCGCCAGTTCCCGGACGGGAGTCCGTCCACGATCCGCGAAGGGTTCGCATGCAGCAGCCAGCACGGTCCGCCGCCGACAGTCACGACGTGATCGAGGTACGCGGCGCGCGGGAGAACAACCTCGCCGACGTCTCGGTCGACATCCCCAAGCGCCGGCTCACCGTCTTCACCGGGGTCTCCGGCTCCGGCAAGTCCTCACTGGTCTTCGGCACCATCGCGGCCGAGTCGCAGCGGCTGATCAACGAGACCTACAGCGCCTTCCTCCAGTCGTTCATGCCGAACCGCTCCCGGCCGGACGTGGACTCGCTGCGCAACCTCACCGCCGCCATCGTGGTCGACCAGGAGCGGATGGGGGCCAACTCGCGCTCCACGGTGGGCACCGCCACCGACGCGTACGCGATGTTGCGGATCGTCTTCAGCCGGCTCGGCACCCCGCACGTCGGCGGGGCCGGTGCGTTCAGCTTCAACCTGGCCGAAGGGATGTGTCCCACCTGCGAGGGGCTGGGTCGGGTCTCCGATCTGGACCTCCATGAGCTGGTGGACCTGGAGAGGTCGCTCAACGACGGCGCGATCACGGTGCCCAACTTCGGCGTCGACACGTGGTACTGGCAGACCATCGCCGGCTCCGGCCTGTTCGACCCGGACGTGAAGCTTCAGGATTTCACCCCGCAGCAGTGGGAGGACTTCCTGCACAAGCCGGCTACGAAGATCAAAATCGGCGGGACCAACATCACCTACGAGGGGCTGGTGGTCAAGGTACGCCGGCTCTACCTGGCCAAGGACCGCGAGTCCATGCAGCCGCACATCCGGGCCTTCGTCGACCGGGCGGTCACCTTCACCACCTGCGCCGACTGCGCCGGTAGCCGGCTCAACGCCGCCGCGCTCTCCGCCCGCATCTCCGGGCGCAACATCGCCGAGTGCTCCGCCATGCAGATCAGTGACCTGGCCGAGTTCGTCCGGGGCATCGACGACGAGTCGGTCGCCCCGTTGACCGGGAACCTGCGGGATCTGCTGGACTCGCTGGTCGAGATCGGGTTGGGTTACCTCAGCCTCGACCGCGAGTCCGCCACCCTCTCCGGTGGCGAGGCGCAACGGGTCAAGATGGTCCGGCACCTGGGTTCCAGCCTCTCCGACATCACGTACGTCTTCGACGAACCCACCATCGGCCTGCACCCGCACGACATCGCCCGGATGAACGACCTGCTGCTGCGGCTGCGGGACAAGGGCAACACGGTGCTCGTCGTCGAGCACAAGCCGGAGACCATCGCGATCGCCGACCACGTGGTCGACCTCGGTCCCGGCGCGGGCACCGCCGGTGGCCGGATCTGCTACACCGGCGACGTGGCCGGGCTGCGCGGCTCCGCCACCCTCACCGGCCGCCACCTGGACCATCGGGTACGCCTACGCGAGCGGGTCCGCACCCCCGCCGGACACCTGCCGATCCGCCACGCCGACCTGCACAACCTGCACGACGTCAGCGTGGACATCCCCCTCGGCGTGCTGACCGTGGTGACCGGGGTGGCCGGCTCGGGCAAGAGTTCACTGATCCACGGCTCGCTGCACCGCCGCGACGGGGTGGTCGTGGTGGACCAGTCACCGATCCGCGGCTCCCGGCGCAGCAACCCGGCCACCTACACCGGCCTGCTGGATCCGATCCGCGCCGCCTTCGCGAAGGCCAACGGGGTGAAGGCGGCGCTGTTCAGCGCCAACTCCGAGGGCGCCTGCCCGACCTGCAAGGGCATCGGGCTGGTCTACACCGACCTGGCCATGATGGCCGGGGTCGCCTCGGTCTGCGAGCAGTGCGAGGGTCGCCGTTTCACCGACCAGGTGCTCACCTACCGGCTGCGGGGCCGCAACATCGGGGAGGTGCTCGGCATGGCGGTGGCCGAGGCCCGCGACTTCTTCCCCAGCGGACCCGCCCGGGTCATCCTGGACCGGATGGCCGATGTGGGGTTGCGCTACCTGACCCTGGGTCAGCCGCTGACCACCCTCTCCGGCGGCGAACGGCAGCGACTCAAGCTCGCCATCCACATGGCCGACAAGGCGGGCACGTACGTGCTGGACGAGCCGACCACCGGGCTGCACCTGGCCGACGTGGACCAACTGCTGGCGCTGCTCGACCGGCTCGTCGACGCCGGCAACACGGTGATCGTGATCGAGCACCATCAGGCGGTCATGGCGCACGCGGACTGGCTCATCGACCTCGGGCCCGGCGCCGGTCACGACGGCGGTCGCATCGTCTTCACCGGCACCCCCGCCGACCTGGTCGCGCACGCCACCACCCGCACCGCCCACCACCTGCGCGAGTACGTCAACGCCTGACCCCGGCGCGTTCAGGGCAGCCGGCGCAACCAGCGGCGTTGCCAGGGGGTCTCCACTGCGCGGGGCCGGTAGACCTCGCGGATCCAGTCGACCGCGCGGTCGGCCGGCAACCCGTCGAGGATCGCCAGAGCGGCCAACGCGGTGCCGGTCCGGCCCGTGCCACCCTTGCAGGCCACCTCCACCCGCTCACCCGCGTAGCCACGCCGCAACGCCTCACGCAACGCGTCCAGGGCGTCCGCCCGGTCCACCGGCACCCAGAAGTCGGGCCACCGCACCCGCCGGTGCGCCCATTCAGGTGTCGGCCCGGGTGCCAGCAGCAGGCTGAAGTCGGCAGGCGAGGCCGGATCGGCGATGCGCCGCCCCCGCACTCGCACCCCGCCGGGCAACTCGATCACGCCGGTCTGTTCCGTCCACTGCCGTTCCCCGTTCACCTCGGCAGTATCGCGCACACCGGGAGGAGGTGGGGGCACCCCGTTCAGCGCGGCGAGTGCGGCCCGGGACGGTGCTGCTCGTCGGCCCAGGCGCTGCGGTAGATGGTGCCGTTGCCCTGCGGGTCGGGCACACCGGTCGGGGCGGCGTCGGTCAGTCCGGCACCGCTGTCGTTGGAGCGCAGGCCACCGGAGCGCCGCGACCGACGCAGCCGGGTGACCACGAACCAGATCAGCCCGAGCACGCAGGCCACGATGACCACGTTCTGCAGGATTCCGGCGTACCCCTCGACCAGGTGCCAGTTGTCGCCGAGCAGGTATCCGGCCAGCACGAACGTGGTGTTCCAGATCAGGCTGCCCAGCGTGGTGTAGAGCACGAAGGTGAGCACCGGCATGCGTTCCACGCCGGCCGGTATGGAGATCATGCTTCGGAAGATCGGGATCATCCGGCCGAAGAAAACGGCTTTGACGCCGTGTTTGATGAACCACTCCTCGGTGCGGTCGATGTCGCTGACCTTCACCAGCGGCAGCTTGGCCGCGATCGCCCGGGTCCGCTCCCGCCCCAGTCCCGCACCGATGTAGTAGAGGGCCAGGGCACCCAACAGCGAGCCGAGGGTGGTCCAGAAGATCGCCCCGACGACGCTCATCCGGCCCTGCGCCGCGGCGAACCCGGCCAGCGGCAGGATGACCTCACTCGGGATCGGCGGGAAGAGGTTCTCCAACGCCACCGCCAGTCCCGCGCCGGGGCCGCCGAGCCGCTCCACCAGATCCGTGACGAAGCCGACGAGGCCGTCCTGCGGCGGCCCGGACTGTCCAGGCTCTTCGGCCGCGTGCGGAAAGAGAATCATGCCCCCTAACCTACGAACTGAAGCTGGAAACCGCTCAACCGGTATCGACTTACGGAACGACAAACCCCTACGCTGCGCAAGCGTGGAGCAGAATCCGACGCGGGCACCGTTGCGGCTCGCGGTCGCCCAGCCGACCTGCGAGGCGTACGACATCGTGGCGAACGTGGCGGCGCACGCGGCGCTGGTTCGCGCGGCGGCCGCCCGGGTGGTGCTCTTTCCGGAGCTTTCGCTCACCGGTTACGAGTTGGACGCCGCACCTGTCGACCCGGCCGACCCACGATTGCGGCAGTTGGTGCGCGCGTGTGCGGAGACGGGGACGATCGCGCTGGTCGGCGCCCCGGTGGTGGGCGACCACATCGCCACCCTCGCCGTGGACGGCGACGGCGTCCGGGTCGCGTACCGCAAGATGTGGCTCGGCGCGGCGGAGGCCCGCCGGTTCACGCCGGGCCCGGAGCCGGTCGTGCTGGAAGTCGACGGCTGGCGGCTCGGCCTGGCGGTCTGCAAGGACAGCGGGGTCGTCGCGCACTCGGCGCAGACCTGCGCCCTGGGCGTCGACGCCTACCTGGCGTCCATCGTCCACCACGCGGACGAGGCCGCGGTCTCCGACGAGCGGGCGCGGCGCATCACCAGCACACACCGGGTGGTGGTGGCGATCGCCAGTTTCGCCGGTTCGACCGGCGGAGGCTTCTCCGAGGCCGCCGGCCAGTCGGCGATCTGGGCGGCCGACGGCCGGCTGCTGGCCCAGGCCGGTACGGTGCCGGGCGAGTACGCGCTGGCCGTCCTGAGCTGAGCGTCAGTCCTCCTCGGGCAGCGTGGCTTCGAGCTGGTCGAGTAGGTCGTCCAGCCGCTCACCGAAGTCGACGGGCACCCGACCCCGCTCCACTTCGTCCTCGATCTGGTCCCGCAGGTCCTCGATCCGGTCCTCACGGTCCTTCGGCCGGCCCAGGGCGAGTTCGGTGAGGTCCTTGCGCAGCCGTTCGGCGGCCTTGCGGTCGATGTCGCCGACGAGTTGCGCTTCGGTGATCAGGGCGACGAACTCGGCGGCGGTCTGCCGCAGGCTCACCGGTTCGGGCGCGGCCGTGGACGGGCTGGGCCGAGGTGCCGCCGGGCTCGCCGAGGTCGATGCGGCGGCCGGGGCGGCCGGGGCACTGCTGGGAGCGGCGATCGGCGTCGTCGCCTCGCCGTCGCCGCCGAGGGCGACTATCGCACCGAGCCCGATCAGCGCCGCCACCCCGGCCGCGACCAGCACACCGGCCGGCGGACGACGCCGTTGGGGATCTCCTGACCGATGCCCGAGGCGACCGGGCGTCGTCCACCCGTGCGCCGCCGAACGGACCGACCCGGCGGAAGGCGTCGCCCCCGCAGACCAGCCGGCAGCCGCCCCAGTGGCGGACGCGTGGGGACGCGGCGGCCGGGTTGACGCGGGCGCGTCCGTCGGCTGCGTCGACCCGTACCACCTGTCGGTGCGGTCGACGAGGGTCGGTGCCGGTGGGGTGACGAGCGCCGTGGCCTCGTCGGTGGGCATCGGCAGCGTGGCCGAGGAGTGCCCCACCGGGCCGGTTGGTGCGGCGGTGGAGTGTCCCGCCGCGGCGGTGGCGGCGGCCCGGAACCGACCGGCCAGCTGTGCGGCGGTGGGTCGCCGCGACGGATCTGGCTCGAGGCAGGCCAGCACCAGCGTGGCCACGGCAGCGGGTAGCCCCGGCACCCGTGGAGGTGCCACCGGCGGCCGCCGGGCGTGCACCCGGGCGGCCTCCTCCCAGCTGCGGACGGGCAGCGGCACCTCGCCGGTCAGGGTGCGGTGCAGCAGTACGCCGAGCCCGTACACGTCGCTGGCCGGATCCGGCGTGCCGGCGCGTAGCCGCTCCGGCGCCGTGTACGCGGGCGTACCCATGAGCGGTTCGCCGCCGTGCCCGGCGCCGACGTGTTGGGGGCCGGCGAGCGCGGCGATGCCGAAGTCCAGCACCTTGGCGCCGGTCTCGGTCAGCATGACGTTGCCCGGTTTGATGTCCCGGTGCACCACTCCGATGCGGTGCGCGGCGGCCAGCGCGGCGGCGATCTCGGCGGCTGTCCGCACCGCCGACGGCCAGGGCAGTGGGCCTTCGGCCAGCCGGTCGGCGAGGTTACGCCCGTCGACCAGTTCCATCACCAGGTACGGCACGATGCCGCCGGCGAGGGTGGCCTCGCCGTAGTCGTACACCTGGGTGATGTGCGGGTGTGCCAGCCGGGCCGCGGCGCGGGCCTCCCTGCGGATGACGGCCCGCAGCTCCGGATCGACGGCGAACGTGCCGGCGAGCACCTTGACCGCGACGAGCCGGCCCAGCACCTCGTCCTCGGCGCGCCACACCTCGGACATTCCACCGAGGCCGACGCGGTCGTGCAGCACGTAGCGGTCGTGCAACCGCAGTTGGGGCGTTAACGGCGACATGAGCGTCCAGTCTGCCTGCTCCTCGGGCAGTTGCACCACCCGCCCGTCCGGTTTCGCCGAGTGTTAAGAAGGGGCCCCTTTACCACCTCAGGCGTTAAGAAGGGGCCCCTCCTTGCACGGGGTGGGCTGGATCTGGTCGGCGAGGCGGTGCAGGGCGGCGGCGGCGAACTGGCGGGCGCCGGCCAGGCGCGGGGTGCGTGGCGGGTCGGGACGGACGGGCGCGTCCGGGCGGGCGGAGTTGACGTGCCGGGTGACCGCGTCGACGGCGAAGACGAAGCCTGTGGACTGTTCCATGATCAGCTCCTCGGGACTGGTCGGGTGCTGGTGCGGGAGACGAGCGTGGTGGGCAACAGGATCTGACCCGCCGCAGTGTCCGTGGGTGGGTCGAACAGAAGTTCGGCGGCCGAGCGGCCCTTCTCCTCACCCGGCTGGCGCACGGTGGTCAGGCCGGCGGGCGCGGCTTCGGCGATGTCGTCGAACCCGGTCACCGAGACGACCGCCGGCAGCGCGTCCATCGCACCCAGGGCGAGCACGTCGGAGCAGGCCAGTACGGCGGTGGGCGGCTCGGCGAGGGCGTGCAGCGCGCGGACGGCTTCGGCTCCGGCGGCCCGGGTGTTGCCGACCGCCTCCAGGATCGTCAGTTCGGGCCAGGCGACGCCGACCGACGCGAAGGCGTCGGCGAAGCCGGCGAGGCGGTCCCGGGTGGTCGAATGCGTCACCTCGGCGACATCGGGCAGCCGCCGCAGCCCGGAGGTCGGGTCGGGACTGATGCCGTCGCCGAGCAGGGCGACCCGGCGGTGGCCGAGACCGGTCAGGTGTTCGGCGATCGACCGGGCGGCGGCCCGCTCGTCGATGCCCACCCAGCGGTCGCCGGCCCGAGGTCGCGAGGAGGTGGTCACGAAGGGCAGCCCACGACCTCGGATGGTGTCGATGATCCCCTCCTCGTCACCGGCGCAGTAGACGCAGAATCCGTCGACCGCGGCGTTCTCCACCGCCTTGCGGGCGCCGGCCGGATCGTTCGGCAGCGGTACGAGCAACAGGCTGCTGCTGTGTCGCTCGGCCGCCTCGGCGACTCCGGTGAGGAACCGCACCGCGAAGGGGTCGGTGAAGGCGTACGACAGCTGCGAGGTGAACAGCACCCCGATGGCGCCGACGAAGCCGCGCCGCAACGACCGCGCGGTCGGGTCGGGCCCGGAATAGCCCATCTTGAGTGCGGTGTCGAGGATCCGTTGACGCAGCTCGGCGGAGAGCTGGTCCGGCCGGCCGTAGGCGTTGGAGACGGTGCTGCGCGAGACACCCACTGCCTCGGCGACGTCCCGCAAGGTTGGTCTCACCCGCCCCTCCCCTCTTCTGGATCGATTCAGTCTGGATCGATCCAGAGACTAGCCGCGAAGGGCGACGCATGTCAACGTGGATAACTGAGACGCGGACCTGGGGACGCCCGCCGAGGGCGGTCAGACGGGGCCGGTCAGACCGAATCGATGTCGGCGATGATGCGCTTGAGGATGTCCGCGGTGCGCTCCGGCGGCTCGGCCTCGACGCAGAGTCGCTCCATGGCCAGCGCGTAGAAGTCGAGATCCTCGCGCTTGTCCAGATAGAGCGCGCTCGTCAACTGCTCGATGTAGACGATGTCCGGCAGATCCTGGTCACCGAAGCGCAGGATGGTGAAGGCGCCACCGGCCGCGGCATGCCCACCCGCGGCGAACGGGATCACCTGCAACCGGACGTTCGACGTCCGGGTGGCCTCGAGCAACGCCTCCAGCTGGCCGCGCATCACCCGCGGGCCGCCGATCGGCCGGCGCAGCGCCGCCTCGTCGACCACCGCCCACAGCCGGGGCGGGCGCGGTCGCTGGAGCAACTCCTGCCGCCGCATCCGCAGGTCCACCCGGCGCTCGATCTCCGCCGGACCGGCGTCGCTGTGGCCGAGCCGCACCACGGCCCGCGCGTACTCCCGGGTCTGGAGCAGGCCGGGGACGAACTGGACCTCGTAGCTGCGGATCAGCGCCGCCGCGGCCTCCAGGCCGAGGTACGACTGGAACCATGACGGCAGTACGTCACCGTAGCGGTGCCACCAGCCCGGGTTGTTGGCGTCCCGGGCCAGCTTGAGCAGCGCGGCACGCTCGTGCTCGGCCGTGACGCCGTAGAGGGTGAGCAGGTCGGCGACGTCGCGTTCCTTGAAACCGACCCGACCCAGCTCCATCCGGCTGATCTTCGACTCGGACGACCGGATCTCCCAGCCGGCGCTCTCCCGGGTCACCCCACGGGATTCACGCAACCGGCGCAACTGTGCGCCCAGCAGCATCCGCAGCACGGTCGGGCCTGCCGCCGGGCCCTGCTCGGCGGAAACCATGGTCACCTGCCGTCCTCCGCACGCCATCGGTCGCCGAGCCGATGGACCGGCCCGACCGAGCTGTAAGCATGCCATGAACCATCAGTGAGGTGAACCTCCATCCCGTGCGCGGCGATTCCCGCAGATGGGATATCGGGTCAGCTGATCAGATGATCGAAGTCCCCGTCCCGGGCGCCGTGCACGAACGCGGCGATCTCGTCGATGGTGTAGATCAACGCCGGCCCCTCCGGATGCCGGGAGTTGCGCATCGCGATCCCCGCGCCACCGGGCAGCTCCGCCAACTCGACGCAGTTTCCACTGGGATTGCTGCGCCGGCTCTTCTGCCAGGCGAGGGGAGGCAACTGATGGACGGGTACACCGTTCGGCGGCTGCTGCATGGGTGCTGTTCTCTTCCGATGGGCGCCGGTGCCGTGGGGAGGAGCGGTAGCGGCACGAAGGGACGGTGTCGACTCGACTCATTCTGCACGTGCATCTGCTATTGCATCTGCAATGGACAGCGAGCATGATAGCGCATGTGAGCGGTGCTTATCCGCTCACATTCTGTTACGTGAACCTGGCCGCCACCAGGGGAAACGAGGTGTTCGGCAGCGCTGGCCGCTGCGCCGGGGGCGAAGGGAGGGGCCGGTGCCGGATCCGCTGACCGTCGCATCCGGAATCTGCGCCGCGGGGGCTCTGCTCTCCTCCTGGCAACTGGGGCGCCGGGCGGTGCGGGCCGAGGCCGAGATCGACAGACTTCGGGCCGAACTGACCGCCGAACGGCACGCCGCCAGCCACGATCCGTTGACCGGACTGCCCAATCGGCGGGCCTTCTACCGCCTCGCCGCGGCGCTGCTGACCGACGGCACGGGCCGCCCACTGGTCGCGGTGGTGCTGGACCTGGACGACTTCAAGCAGATCAACGACCGGTACGGGCACTCCGCCGGCGACCAGGTCCTGATCAGCGTCGCCCAGCGGCTGGCCGCCTTCGCCGGCGACAACCCGGTGGCGCGGCTCGGCGGCGACGAGTTCGCGGGGCTGCTGGCCAGTCCCACCGTCGACCGCCGGTGGATCGAACACGCCACCCGGCAACTCTGCGACATGCTCGCCGCACCGATCCCGCTGGGCGCCGTCACCCTCCGGGTGAACGCCTCGGTCGGCCTGGCACCGGTGCACGGCTCCCAGCTCGCCGAGGCGCTCGACCGCGCCGACGCGGCGATGTACGAGGCCAAGGGAATCGGCTCGGCCCGATCCGGCCGCGCGCTCCGCGACATGGCGCACCTCGCCGAATGCTGATGCCGGCGTCCGCTCGGTGCGGTGCCGGCACCGATCAGTGCCAGCCGTAGCCGGCGCGCAACGCCTGGCTCACCCGGTCGAACCGGGCCCGGTCCAACACCGCGCCCTCACGCCGGATACCGTCCTCACGCATCGTCAGCACCCGGTCCAACCGCACCCAGCTGGGTCGCTTCTCCCGGTCCCACTCGCCGGGCCCGAGCGCCAACCAGTGCCGCTCGCCGTCACGATCACGCTGGCTGGACAGCATCAGCCCGAACAGCGTCCGACTGTGTCGACCCACCACCAGCACCGGCCGGTCCTTGCCCTGCCGGGGATCGTCTTCGTAGGACACCCAGGTCCAGACGATCTCTCCCGGGTCGGCCTGACCGTCGGGCTCCGGGGCGTACGACAGTTGACGCCGCTGCAACGCGTTGACCTGGCGCGGCCGTGCGACCCGAGCCGGGGTCGGTCCGGAACGCCGGGGGGTCGGGATCACCGCGCCGACGCGGGCCGCCACACTCCTGAACAGTCCTGCCACGGCGGGCAGCCTAACCGCCCGCGTCGACCCGCCTCCCACCAGGGCAGCCGTGCCGCCCCGCGCCCTGCCGCCGCCCTGCCGCCCTGTCGCACCGCCGCCGTGCCGCAGCGGCCGGATCCGGCCCCCAACCCTTCTCCTCCGTCGCTTTGCTCTGCTTCAACCCACGCAACGGTGTCGGTCCGAACCCGTTGCCTCCGGTGAAGCAGAGCAAAGGGCTGTCTCTTATACAC
>NZ_POTX01000161.1 GCF_003236305.1 Micromonospora endophytica
GCGTTGTCGATCCCGTAGCCGACCATCACCAGTTCCTGGGCCACCCCGTCGTGGATCTCACGGGCCAGCCGTTGCCGCTCCTCGTTGGTGGCCAGCGAGCGCACCTCGTCGAAGAGCAGGGCGTCTTGGGCACCACGATGACGGCGGTGCCGTACGCGCAGATCTCCATCCACATCTCACCGCAGTCGCGGCTGTCGAACCGCATCCCGATCACCGCGTTCGCGCCGAGCCGCCGGGCCTCCTCGCCGAGCCGGGCCACCGAGTCGGTACGCCACCGGGTGAGGTTGTCCGGCGCCATCGGGTCGTACGCGCCGCCGCGCAGGTTCTTCACACCCTCGCGGTAGGGGTTGCGGGTTCTGGCCATCGAGGAGACCACTTCGCCGAGGATCTGGCGGATCTCGTAGCCGGGAAGTTGATCCGTCGTCACGACCAGCACGTTTTCGATGCTGGCAGGCCCCACCGCGAAGGAACGTGAGCCCTGTTCACCTGGTCGGATGCTGAAAAACAACGCGGCGCGGACGGTGGGGGCGGGACCCCACCATCCGCGCTGCGACGGGCGTTAACCGTCAGACACCGGCCACCGAGGTGATCCAGGCCCTGTTGTACGCGACGCTGCCGTAGTCCTGGAGGCCAGGGCTGTGGCGATAGGCGCCACCGCGACGCCGACAAATCGACATTTGACGATTTGCTGTAAGGCTCCGTGAGGTGTTTCACAAGAGATTCACTGAAGCTGGGGGATGTAACAGCCGGACTTCCCGGTGGCCGGTGATCTGTCGCCGCCCCGAGCGCCCGGTCGACCCGTGGAAGGCTGAGCCCTTCGGCGTGTCCGGCAACGAACTCGTATCGGGACCGCAACGAACCCGTATCGGTCCGCACCGGCCCGGGTGGGTACGGTCGAGGACTGCCCGAACGCCGTGCGGCCGGTGCGTCTGGTGCGGTATCTGCCAGGTAGGCTGGCTGCGCTCGCCCGTTGTGGGTCGGCACCCAACTGCGTACACAGTCAGGAGTGCCCAGTGCCTCGCGTCGTCGTCGACGTCATGCTCAAGCCCGAGATCCTCGATCCGCAGGGCCAGGCCGTCGCAAACGCGCTGCCCCGGCTCGGCGTCAACGACGTCGCCTCGGTACGGATCGGCAGGCGGATCGAGATCGACTTCACCGGTGAACCGGACCTGGACCGGGCCCGGGAGATCGCCGACAAACTGCTCGCCAACCCGGTCATCGAGGACTTCACCGTCCACCTGGTCGAGACCGACGAGCCCGCGGACGCCCGCTCGTGACCGCCCGGGTCGGTGTGGTGACCTTCCCCGGCTCGCTTGACGACGGGGATGCGGCCCGGGCGGTCCGGATCGCCGGGGCGGAGCCGGTCCGGCTCTGGCACGGCGATCCGCAGCTGCACGGGGTGGACGCCGTTGTCCTGCCCGGCGGCTTCTCCTACGGCGACTACCTGCGCTGCGGCGCCATCGCCCGGTTCGCGCCGGTGATGGAGACGATCGTGGACGCCGCCGCGGGTGGGCTGCCCGTGCTCGGCATCTGCAACGGCTTCCAGATCCTCTGCGAGGCGCACCTGCTGCCCGGCGCGCTCACCCGCAACCAGCACCTACACTTCCGCAACCGCGACCAGTTGCTGCGGATCGAGTCCACCACCACCGCCTGGACCAACGCCTTCCAGCCTGGTCAGAAGGTGCTGATCCCGGTCAAGAACGGCGAGGGTTGTTACGTCGCGGACACCGCGACGCTCGACGAACTCGAGGCCGAGGGGAGGGTGGTGGCGCGATACGTCGGCGGCAACCCGAACGGGTCGCAGCGGGACATCGCCGCGATCACCAACCCCGCCGGCAACGTGGTGGGCATCATGCCGCATCCCGAGCACGCGGTGGAGGCGCTCACCGGGCCCTCCCTCGACGGCCTGGGCTTCTTCACCTCGGTGCTGAAGCACCTGGTGGGGGCCCCGGCGTGACCTTAGGCGTCGGGATCATCGGTCAGCTCACCCGCCCGCTGGGTGGCGAGCGCAACGAGGAGATGTCATGACCACGCATCCGGACCCGGTACGGGACACCCCGGAGGCATTCCCGGCCGGGTCGGCGCAGCCGGTCCGGCCGAGCCCGGCCGCCGTCGCGCCGCAGGGGGCTGCCGTGCCGCAGGCAAACCCGGCCGCGACCACGTCGCCGGCCAACCCGGCCAACCCGGCACCGGCGGCCGCCGCCGCGTCGCCGGCCGCCCCGGGCCGGCACGCGGCCGCCTCGGCCACCGACTGGAGCGACGGGGTGGACACCGTGCCGCGCGCCGGGGACACCCCCGAGGAACTCCAGCCCTACGCGGAACTGGGGCTCCGGGACGACGAGTACGACCGCATCCGGCACATCCTGGGCCGCCGGCCGACCCAGTCCGAGCTGGCGATGTACTCGATCATGTGGAGCGAGCACTGCTCCTACAAGTCCAGCAAGGTGCACCTGCGCCAGTTCGGCGAGAAGGCGCCGCCGAGCGACCGGCTGCTGGCCGGCATCGGTGAGAACGCGGGCGTGGTCCGGGTCTCCGACGAGTTGGCGGTGACCTTCAAGGTCGAGTCGCACAACCACCCGAGCTTCGTCGAGCCGTACCAGGGCGCGGCGACCGGAGTGGGCGGCATCGTCCGCGACATCCTCGCCATGGGTGCCCGGCCGGTGGCGGTGATGGACCCGCTGCGGTTCGGTGCCGCCGATCACCCCGACACCGCCCGGGTGCTGCCGGGTGTGGTCGCCGGCGTCGGCGGTTACGGCAACTGCCTCGGCCTGCCCAACATCGGTGGCGAGGTGGTCTTCGACCCCTGCTACCAGGGCAATCCGCTGGTCAACGCGCTCTGCCTGGGTGTGCTGCCGGTCAAGCGGCTGCAGAAGAAGGAGGCCACCGGCCCCGGCAACATCGTCGTACTGATGGGTGCCAAGACCGGGCGGGACGGCATCGGCGGTGTGTCGGTGCTGGCCAGCGCCACCTTCGACGAGGGCAGCGAGCAGCGCCGCCCGTCGGTGCAGGTCGGTGACCCGTTCATCGAGAAGCTGCTGATCGAGGCGTGCCTGGAGCTGTACGACGCCGAGCTGGTCGTCGGCATCCAGGACCTCGGCGGTGCCGGGCTCACCTGCGCGCTCACCGAGACCGCCGCCTCGGCCGGCACCGGGATGCGGGTCTGGCTGGAGCGGGTGCCGCTGCGCGAGCCGTCGATGGAGCCGCACGAGATCCTGGCCAGCGAGTCGCAGGAACGGATGCTGCTGGTCGTCGCCCCGGACAAGCTCGACGCCGTGCTGAAGACCTGCGAGAAGTGGGGCGTGCTGGCCACCGCGATCGGCGAGGTCACCGCGCCGGAGCCGGACGGGCAGCCCGGCCGGCTGCTGATCACCTGGCGGGACCAGCTGGTGGTGGATGTGCCGCCGGGTTCGCTCGTCGACGACGGCCCGGTCTACGCCCGCCCGATGCGCGAGCCCGCCGACCTGATCCTGCTTCAGGCCGACCGGGCCGAGACGCTGCCCCGACCGAGCGACCCGGACACCCTGCGCGAGACCGTGCTGCGCATGATCGCGTCGCCCAACCTCGCCGACAAGACCTGGGTCACCGAGCAGTACGACCGCTACGTGCTGGGCAACACCGTGCTCGCCCAGCCGGAAGACTCGGGCGTGATCCGGATCGACGAGCGGACCGGCCTGGGCGTGGCGCTCTCGGTGGACGGCAACGGCCGGTACGCCCGGCTCGACCCGTACCACGGTGCCAAGCTGGCGTTGGCCGAGGCGTACCGGAACGTGGCGGTGACCGGCGCGGAGCCGATCGCCGTCACCGACTGCCTGAACTTCGGCTCGCCCGAGGACCCGGGCGTGATGTGGCAGTTCGCCGAGGCCGTACGCGGCCTGGCCGACGGCTGCGCCGAGTTGGGCATTCCGGTGACCGGCGGCAACGTCAGCTTCTACAACCAGACCGGCGCGGCGGCGATCCACCCCACGCCGGTGGTGGGTGTGCTCGGCGTGCTGGAGAACGTGGCCGAGCGGGTGGCGAGCGGCTTCGTCCCGCGTCCCGGTGGCGACCACGACCAACTTTTCCTGCTCGGTGAGACGCACGTGGAGCTTTCCGGCTCGGAGTGGGCCTGGGTGACCCACCAGCACCTCGGTGGCGTACCCCCGCAGGTCAACCTGGCCCGCGAGAAGCAACTCGCCGGGCTGCTGGCCGCTGCCGCCCGGGTCGGGCACCTCAGCTCCGCCCACGACCTCTCCGACGGCGGGCTTGCGCAGAGCCTGGTGGAGTCCTGCCTGCGGCACGGTGTCGGCGCGCGCATCGCGGTGCCGGACCGATTCGGGGGCGGCTCGATGCCGTTCGTCTTCCTGTTCAGCGAGTCCTCCGGCCGGGTGCTGGTCTCGGTGCCGCGCGGGCACGAGAAGGCGTTCACCGCCCTCTGTGGCGAGCACGGCGTGCCGTGGGAGCTGATCGGAGTGACTGATCCCGCCGGCGGCGCACTGGAGGTGCACGGCCAGTTCCGGATCCGCCTGGACGAGCTGCGGGAGGCGCACGCCAGCCTCCTGCCGAGCCTGTTCGGGGGCATGCCGCCGTTCGAGGTGACCCCTGCGGAGCCAGCCGTTCCGGCTGCCGCTGCGACCGAGCCGGTCGCCGAGGGCGCCGGGGACGCCGGGGACACCGCCGAAGCTGGCACTGGCACGCAGGCCGACGAGGCCGGCACCGTCACCCAGATCGACGTCGTCATCGCGCCGGAGACCGGTGGCGAGGCGGACCCGGCGACCACGGCGGCGGTTGGCGGAGCGGACGCGACGGCCACCTCGGCGGAACCGGCCACTCCGGACGCCCCGGCCGGCCCGGATCACGGGCAGCCGGCCGTGCAGGCGGCTGACCAGCCGGCCGATGGCGAGACCGACGGAACCCGGCCGGCTGCCGGCGAGCAACCTCCCACCTCCGACGAGCGCTGAGGCGTTGGCCCCGGCCGTCCACGCCCAGCCCGGATCGGGGGCCCGCTTCGACTGGGGCCTGACGGGGGCGGCGGAACTCGGCCGGGTCTGCGCGGTGCTGGTGGTGGTGGACGTGCTGTCGTTCACCACCACCGTGGAGGTGGCGGTCGGGCGGGGGATGCGGGTGCATCCGTTCCCGTGGGACGCACAGGCCGCCGACTACGCGC
The DNA here is from genome assembly GCF_003236305.1 of Micromonospora endophytica. Classification (GTDB taxonomy): domain Bacteria; phylum Actinomycetota; class Actinomycetes; order Mycobacteriales; family Micromonosporaceae; genus Micromonospora; species Micromonospora endophytica. The sequence continues at coordinate 5,144 of NZ_POTX01000161.1, forward strand.
GGCGGATCGGCGCGACCGTCGCGACCGGCCGCCGGCAGGTCACCCGGGAACATCCGTGGTCGCTGTCGCCGGCTGCGCTGAGTCGCGCACCGATCGTGCGCGACCTGGTGCTGCCGTCACCTAACGGCTCGGCCATCAGCGCCGCCGCCAGCGCCACCGGCCTTCCGGTGATCGCGGCCAACCTGCGTAACGCCCGCGCCGTCGGGCGCCGGCTGCTGCATCAGGGGTACGGCGCGGCCGGCACCCCGATCGGTGTGATCGCGGCCGGGGAACGGTGGCCGGACGGCTCGCTGCGCCCGTCGGTGGAGGACCAGCTCGGCGCGGCATGCGTGCTGGACGCCCTCTCCGGGGTGGCCGGCGGACTCTCCGTGGAGGCGGCCATCACCCTCGCGGCGCTGGCCAGCACCCCGGACGTGGCCGCGGCGGTCCGCGGCTGCGTTTCCGGACGCGAACTCATCGAGGGCGGCTTCGGCGAGGATGTCGAGATCGCCGTACGCCTCGACAGCTCGGACGTGATCCCGCTGCTCCGTGACGGCGTCTTCAGCTCGGCCGCCTGACCAGGCCGGGCAATCGGCAGTTGACGCGAAACGGCCACCGGTCAACCATGATCGCCTGGCTGGCCGGTGGCCGGTGATGTCGCGTCAGTCGTCCAGCCAGTCGAGGCGGCGACCGCCGCGCTCGGCTGGCGGGGTGTCCGGTCGCCCGCGACCGGCCTGGGCCGGATCGCCGTAGTAGTTGTTGTCGTAGCCGCGCTGCTGCGGCGGCTCCTGACCGTAACCGCCCTGTTGCGGTGGCTCCTGGCCGTAACCGCCACCGCCCTGGCCGTAGCCGCCCTGCTGCTGGTAACCGTCGTCGTAGCCGGTCCGCTGCTGCGGCGGCTCCTGGCCGTAGCCACCGCTCTGCTGGCCGTAGCCACCCTGGTCGTAGCGGTTCGTCTGGTTATAGCCGGCGTTGTCGTAGCCGCCGCGCTGGTGGGCGGGATCCTGGCCGTAGCCGCCGCCCGCTCCGTAACCGCCGGCCGGCTCGTTCTGGCCGTAGCCACCGGTGGGCTCGTTCTGGCCGTAGCCACCACGGCTCGGGTCACTCTGGCCGTAACCACCGGCGTCACCCTGGCCGTAGCCACCCGACTCATAGCCGCGGGTCTGGTCGGCCGGCCCGTAGCCGCCGGCTTCACCCGGCCCGTAGGCCCGGGTCCCGTCGGCCTGGCCGTAGCCGCCGGTCGGTTCGCCCCGGCCGTAGTCGCCGCCGGCCTCACCGCGGCCGTAGCCACCGGTGGGTTCACCGCGGCCGTAGTCGCCGCCGGCCTTGCCCCGGCCGTAGCCGCCGGTGGGTTCACCGCGGCCGTAGCCGCCGGTGGGCTCGGCCTGGCCGTAGCCCTGGCCGGCGTCAGGCTCGTACATGCCGGTGGCGTACGGGTCGGCGGGGGCCGGGTACCGGGTCTGGTCCCCGGTGTAGCGGCCGGTGGGCTCGTCGTACCGCTCGCCGTAGCCGGCGGCACCGCCTGCCGGCGGGTATTCCGCACCGCCGCTGCCGGCGCCGTGGTTGCCGTAACCACCACCCGACGAGGGGCTGTTGCCGTAACCCCCGCCGGAGGAGGGGGCGTTGCCGTAGCCGGGCGCGCCATAGCCGCCCTGTTCCTCGCCGTAACCGCCGGACCAGCCGCCGCCCTGTCCGGGCCCGCCCGGAGCGCCGTACGGCTGCGGAGGGGCACCGTACGGGTCCGGCGGGACGTCGTCGACGACCGGCTGGTGCATCATCGTCGGCGCGTTGCTCAGCCCGGCGCCACCGACCATTGTCGGATCCGGAGCCGAGCCGACCCGGTTCACCACCCGGGTCTGGTCGTCGGCGCCCGCGAACGAGCCGCGAGCCGCCGGCACCGCGCCGGCCGGCGCGCCCGCCGGGTCGTCACCGTCGGCCTCGGCGTCGGCCTCGTTGTTTTCCTTGCGCTTCATCCAGAGCAGCACGATCGTGCCGACGCCGACCGCCACGAAGAGCCCGCCCAGCAGGATCAGCAGCCAGTTGCCGAAACCGCCGGAGTCCTCATTGCTGGCCGGCGCCTGGGCGGCGGCGGTGTCGCCCGGGGTCTCCTCGTCCTCGGCGAACTCGTCGTCGAAGGGGTCCTCGGTGGGCAGTGCGGACTCGCTCGCCGACGGGGTGGGGGTGGGGCTGTTCGACGCCGCGATCGGCAGGGTGATCCGCCGACCGGTGATGCTCTGACCGGCGTTGGCGGTGAAGTTCACGACGCCGGTCTGGTTGTTGGCGCTCGCGCCGAGATCGATCCGGCCCGGTGCGATCAGCCGGTCCTGGCTGCCGGTGAAGCGGAAGTTTCCGTCACCGTCGCTGGTGGTCTCGTACTGCTTGCCGGCGCTGTCCTTGAGCAGCACCAGCGCGCCGGACACACCCTGGCCGGCCTGGTTGACCACCTTGCCGGAGACGGACCGGACCGTCTGCGGAGCCTGTGTGGTCGGCGCTGCCGGAGTCGGCGATGGTGCGGCGCCGACCAGCGTTACGGTCGTGCTCCGGCTCTGTTCGCCGGTCGGGTCGACGGCCTTGACCGTGATTACGGCCTGTCCGTCGGTGGCGTCACCCGCCAGGCGGAAGGTCGCCTGGAAGTTGCCGCTTTCGCTCACGCCGCCTTGGCTGCAACCTTCGATGCAGCTGAGCTTCGAGTTGTTGGAACTCACCGTGATGTCGGCGGCATTTTCATCCGTGATGCGGATCGAGTAGCGGACGACGGTGGTGTTGCCGGCCTCGACCCTGCTGGGGGAGGCGGACACGTTGTTCACTGCGGGGGCGGCGAAGGCGGGTGTCGCGGGGATGGCGAGCAGGGCACCGCCAATCAGCGCCACGACCACACCGGCCCGCTTCTGCCAGGCTCGTCGGTGTGTTGACACGTCCACCGCCTTCCGGACTGACCACCCCTGACCGGCGGGTGCCGGGCCGGGGAAACATCACGGTACGAATACGCCGTCGGCAACTATGCCTTGTCGGGGCGCATCGGCGCGACCCAGGGGCAACGTGATACGCGGCGCGATCACGCCGTATCGTCCCGTCGTGTCCTCTCCGCACATTAAGTCCGCAGTGGTCGCGACGGCGATGGCGGCGCTCGATACGGGGCGCACGCCCGAACGGTCGGTGCTCCGTGAGGCGGTCAGGGTGCTGTTGACCATCCTCGCGGCCCGCACCCCCGGCCAATCGGTGGAGGTGCGTGTCCCACCTTACGGTGCAGTTCAGTGCGTTCCGGGGCCACGACACACCCGCGGTACGCCATCGAACACGGTGGAGATGGATCCGCAGACGTGGCTCGCGGTGGCCACCGGGCGACTCGACTGGGCCCAGGCGGTCACTGAGGGTCGCGTACGGGTGAGCGGGGCGCGGGCGGACCTCTCCGCGTACCTGCCGCTGGAACTGGAGTGACTCCCGATGCGGGTGACACAGCGGGGTGATGTCGTGACTGTGTGTGGCGACATGGATTCGCGTACACTGTCAGGCGACAACAGTGTGGTCCCGGCCGAGCGGTTTCGCAGCAGCCCCCGTGCTACCCGCCAGGCCAGTCCAGACCAGCAAGAGGGAGCGGCAGGTGCCCCGAGGCGACGGCCGGCTGAGCCACGACCTTGATCCCCAACGACCAGGCCCCCAGGACGCGTGTGGTGTCTTCGGCGTCTGGGCCCCCGGAGAAGAGGTCGCCAACCTCACCTACTTCGGGCTGTACGCGTTGCAGCACCGAGGTCAGGAGGCGGCCGGCATAGCGGTCAGCGACGGCTCCGGCGTGGTGGTCTACAAGGATCTCGGCCTGGTGGCCCAGGTCTTCGACGAGCCGACGCTGGCGAGCCTGCGCGGGCACGTCGCGATCGGGCACACCCGGTATTCCACCACCGGCGGTTCGACCTGGGAGAACGCCCAGCCGACCATCCGCGCCACCAGCTCCGGCACCACTATCGCGCTGGCCCACAACGGCAACCTGGTCAACACCGCCGAGTTGCAGGAGGAGGCGGCCGGGCAGGGCCTGAGCGCGGATGGTTCGACGAACGACACCTCGCTTGTCACCATGCTGCTGGCCGGCCGCCCGGACCTCTCCGTGGAGGCGGCGGCGCTGGAGGTGCTGCCGCGACTGCGGGGCGCCTTCAGTTTCGTGTTCATGGACGAATCCACCCTCTACGCCGCCCGGGATGCACACGGAGTGCGGCCGCTGGTGCTGGGCCGGCTGGAGCGGGGCTGGGTGGTGGCCAGCGAGACGGCGGCGCTGGACATCGTCGGCGCCAGCGTGGTCCGCGAGGTCGAGCCCGGCGAGCTGATCGCGATCGACGCCGAGGGGCTGCGGTCGAGCCGGTTCGCGGCCCCCGAGCCGAAGGGCTGCCTCTTCGAGTACGTCTACATCGCCCGCCCGGACGCCACCATCGCCGGCCGTAACGTGCACGCGGCGCGGGTGCAGATCGGCCGCCAACTGGCCAAGGAGCACCCGGTCGAGGCGGACATGGTCATCCCGGTGCCCGAGTCGGGCACGCCGGCCGCGATCGGCTACGCCGAGGAGTCCGGCATCACCTACGGCGCCGGCCTGATGAAGAACCCGTATGTCGGGCGTACCTTCATCCAGCCGTCGCAGACCCTGCGTCAGCTCGGCATCCGGCTCAAGCTCAACCCGCTGCGGCAGAACGTACGCGGCAAGCGGCTGGTGGTGGTCGACGACTCCATCGTCCGCGGCAACACCCAGCGGGCGATCGTCCGGATGCTCCGCGAGGCCGGCGCGGTGGAGGTGCACGTACGCATCTCGTCGCCACCGGTCTCCTGGCCCTGCTTCTACGGCATCGACTTCGCCACCCGCGCCGAACTGCTCGCCAACGGCCTCGACAACGACGGCATCCGGCGTTCCATCGGTGCGGACACCCTCGGCTACGTCTCGCTGCCCGGCCTGATCGCCGCGACCGAGCAGCCGAAGAGCCGGCTGTGCCGGGCGTGTTTCGACGGGGAGTACCCGATCGAGCTGCCCGTCGGCAACCTGATCGGCAAGCATGTGCTCGAAGGGATCGGCCGTCGGGTCGCGCACAGTGCCGACGACGACACCGACCCCGCCGAACAGACCCGCCACCTGAAAGTGTCGGCGACCACACACCGCCCGTAGCAGCGCCGGCTGTGGTGTCGGTCACCGTCGACCCGGCAGCCGAGAACCAAAGGGGAGAACCGTGACGCACGTGTCCGAGCGCAGCGGCGCAGGAAGCAGCCCGACCGGCGCTGGCGGCGACCGCCAGCCCTGGACGGCCGGCACCGGCCGCTCACCTCGCAAACGCTCGGTCTCGTACGCGGACGCCGGCGTGTCGATCGAGGCGGGTGACCGCGCGGTCGAGCTGCTCAAGTCCAAGGTGAAGCAGACGCGGCGGCCGGAGGTGATGGGCGACCTCGGTGGCTTCGCCGGCCTGTTCCGGCTGGACACCACGAAATACAAGAACCCGATCCTGGCCTCCTCCACCGACGGGGTCGGCACCAAGCTGGTGATCGCGCAGCAGATGGACATCCACGACACGGTCGGCATCGACCTGGTCGCGATGGTCGTCGACGACCTGGTCGCCTGCGGTGCCGAGCCGCTGTTCCTGCTGGACTACATCGCCACCGGTGAGGTCGTTCCGGAGAAGGTCGCCGAGATCGGCGCGGGCATCGCCGACGGCTGCCGCTACGCCGGCTGCGCGCTGCTCGGTGGGGAGACCGCGGAGCACCCGGGCGTGTTGCGGCCCGACGAGTACGACATCTCCGCCACCGGTGTCGGCGTGGTGGAGGAGAGCTTGATCCTCAGCTCGGAGCGGGTCGAGGTGGGCGACGTGGTGATCGCCATGCGCTCGTCCGGTCTGCACTCCAACGGCTACTCCCTGGTCCGGCACGTGCTGCTGGGTGCCGGGCGGATGCGGCTGGACGTCGTGATCGAGGACTTCGGCCGGCAGCGCACCCTCGGCGAGGAGTTGCTCACGCCGACCAAGATCTACGCGCAGGACTGCCTCAAGCTGATCGCCGAGGCCGAGGTGCGGGCGCTGGCCCACGTCACCGGCGGCGGTATCCCCGGCAACCTGGTGCGGATCCTGCCCGAACACGTGGATGCGGTGGTCGACCGCGCGACGTGGAAGCCGCAGCCGGTCTTCGACCTGATCCAGTCCAAGGGCCGGATCGAGGATCCGGCGATGGAGTCGACCTTCAACATGGGCGTCGGGATGTTCGCGATCGTGTCGGCCGAGGACGCCGACCGGGCCCTGGCGACGCTTACCGGCCGGGGCGTGGACGCCTGGCAGGCCGGCGAGATCATCGAGGGCACCGGCGAGGTGCGGATGGTCGGTCAGCACACCCGAGGCTGATGACGCCGGGGTGGGGTGTCCGGAAACCTGAACAGGGCTTCACCCGAGTGGCCATGGCAGCCTAGCCTGAAGGGCACCCTCGAAAGCTGTGGGGCGCGCCCTCGTCGGGTGTGTCCGGCAGCGCGTCAACCGTTACCGAGGAGGGCGATGGCTGCGCGGGGACGGTCGTTGCGCGGGATGCGGGGCCTGGCCACGGTCCCGTCGTACGTCGTAATGCAGCCGACCACCCTGTGCAATCTGGACTGCGCGTACTGCTACCTGCCCTTCCGTGCGGCGGACCGGCGGATGCCTGTCACCGTGGCGGAGGCGGTGGCCACCTCGGTGAACCGGTGGGCCGCGTCGGGGCGGTTCTCGGTGGTCTGGCACGGCGGAGAACCACTGGCGGCCGGGCGGGCCCACCTGGCCGCGCTGATGGCACCGTTCGCTCCCGAGTTGGAGCACCACGTGCAGACCAACGCGACGTTGATCGACGACGCCTGGTGCGAGTTCTTCGCCACCCACCAGATGCGGGTCAGCGTGAGCGTGGACGGCCCCCGGGACCGCAACAGCGATCGGGTGACCCGGTCCGGGCGGCCCGCGTACGACCGGATCGTGCGGGGGGTGGCGGCGCTGCGCCGGCACGGGCTGCCGTTCTCGGCGCTGGCGGTGGTGAACGACCCCGCGCCCGGTCGGGCGACGGAACTCTACGAGTACTGCCTGGACCTCGGCTGCGAGGTGCTCGGTGTGAACATCGAGGAGACCGAGGGCGTCAACACGCGTGACAATTCCCACGACGCCGCCGCGGTGACCGGCTTCTGGGCCGAACTCGTCACCGCCTGGCGGCGGGATCCGCGGATCCACCTGCGGGAGGTCGAGTGGTCGCTGCGCTACGCCGCAGCGGTGCTGGACGGCAGCGCCGACGACCTGCTACCTGGCCAGCTCGACCCGATCCCGACCGTGGCGTACGACGGTTCGGTGGTGGTGCTCTCGCCCGAGTTGGCCGGCTTCACCGACCCGCACTACGGCGACTTCACCAGCGGCAACGTGCTCGACACCCCGCTGCACGCGATCCTCGCCGCGGCGGCCGGTACGCCCTGGGTCGGCGAGTTCATGGCCGGTGTGGAGGCGTGCCGGTCGTCCTGCGCGTACTTCGGATTCTGTGGTGGCGGGCACGCGGCCAACCGCTACTTCGAGCTGAGGCGTTTTGACGGTACGGAGACCGAGCACTGCCGTAACAGCAAGATCCGCCTACTGGAGGGAGTGTTGGAGCATGCCCGAGACCATCAGTCACCGTGAGCCTGACGGCGGAACGGAAGGCGGATCCGACCGGGTCGCCGACCAGGTCCGTGCAGCAGCCACCGGGCTGACCGCCCTGCTCCACGAGGCCGAGATCGCACGCCAGACACGGGCGGAGGTGGCGGGTGGGGACGGTGCCAGCGCGGTCTGCGCCTGGAACCACTTCGAGAACATCCCGACGTTCTACAACTGGAACAACCGGCCCCGCTGACCGGCCGGTATCCCCAGGGGCCTGCCACGCCCGGTTCGCTGTCCGGGCATGGCAGGCCCCTGGGTTGTCGGTGGTACGCCGCCGCGTAGCGGGCACATACGTGAGCACGCGGGGGGTGACCGCGTGCTCAGATGTGACCGGGGGTCAGCGGGTCGGACGGACCCAGGTGTCCGGGTCGTCCTCGGCGTGGTCCTCGTCATCGTCGACGTACTCTTTGTAGTCGTCGTCGAAGTTGCGGTCCGACTTGCCGCTGCCGCCGAGTTCTCGCTGCAAGGCGGCGAGGTCGGTGTTCGGGGAGTGATACTTCAACTCCCGGGCCACCTTTGTCTGCTTGGCCTTAGCACGGCCGCGCCCCATGGCTCGACCCCCTCGCACAGAATGCGGGGCAGCCCGAAGGCGGGCCCCGATGACGTCAGGCATCTCTCGTGGCTCTTACGGTACATGGGGATGTCCACGTTCGGCACCTCGGGTTACCGTCGACCGCCGCAGCGCGTTGCGTTGGTGCGGTCGTCACCGATTGTACCCGGTAAGGAGCGATGCCGGGTACGGTCGTGACAGCGGCGCGAATAATGTGAAAGCGGCAGAATCTCATCTTAAACCCGCCGAAGCCCCGAGGACGGGAGCAATCGTCCGCCGGTGGCGGCCCGTCCCCTCCTCGGTGCCTCGGTGCCTCGGTGTCGCGGGTCAGCGCAGGTGGATCGTGCGCAGCCGGCCGACCTCGGCCATCCGCCGCTCGGCCAGCCGGTCGGCGGCCACCGCCGGCGGGATGCCGTCCGCCTCGGCGAGCCGGAGGATCTCCCGGGTGGTGTCGTAGATCCCGGTGGCCCGCAACTTGGCCCGTTCGAAGTCGAAACCCTCGATCTCGTCCGCGACCTGGATCACGCCGCCCGCGTTCACCACGTAGTCCGGCGCGTAGAGGATGCCTCGGTCGGCCAGCAGCTTCTCGACGCCCGGGTGGGCGAGCTGGTTGTTGGCGGCCCCGGCGATCACCTTCGCGCGCAGCACCGCCACCGTGTCGTCGTTCAGCGCGCCGCCGAGGGCGCACGGCGCGTACACGTCGATGTCGGCGGCCACCAGGGCGGAGGTGTCGTCGACGAGAGTCACCTGGGGGTGGGTGGTGC
>NZ_POTX01000162.1 GCF_003236305.1 Micromonospora endophytica
GGACGTCGGGGTCGGGGCCGGGGCGTCCAGACCGAAGAAGCGTACGGCCTGGGCGGCGTCGACAGGCAGGTTGTGCGTCACGCCCTGCGCGCTGATCGCCTCGACCGGCGCGTTGCCGCCGGAACTGCCGTAGCGGGTGCGGGTGTAGCCGGCCTGCGGACTGTCGGTGAAGGTGGGTGTCTGGCTCAGGCCGTGCAGGTTGGTCCACTGCTTGACCTGCTCGCCGAAGTTCGGATACCGCAGGACGTCGTCGTCGGTGCCGTGCCAGATCTGCATCCGCGGGCGCGGGCCGGTGTACCCCGGGTACGCGTTGCGCACCAGGTCACCCCATTGCTGCGGGGTCCGGATGATCTGCCCGTTGGCGCACTCGCTGTTCCACTCCGCGCCACCGGTGGTGGCGAAGCAGCCGAACGGCACGCCGGCGAAGGCGGCACCGGCGGCGAACACGTCCGGGTAGAGCCCGAGCAGGACGTTTGTCATCATCGCCCCGGAGGAGGTGCCGGTGGCGAAGATCCGGGCCGGGTCGACGGGGTACCGCGCCCGGACGTAGTCCACCATCGACATGATGCCCACCGGGTCGCTGCCGCCGCCTCGCCGCAGGGCCTGCGGGGAGGAGACGTCGAAGCACTTGCTGCTGCGGGTCACCGACGGGTAGATCACGATGTAGCCGTACTGGTCGGCCAGGGCCGCGAACCGGGTGCCGGTGTGCATCGCGGGTCCGCTGCCGGTGCAGTAGTGCACCACCACCAGTACCCCGGGTCGGGGCGCGACCCGGTCCGGCACGTAGAGATGCATCCGCAGGTTGCTGGGGTTGGTGCCGAAGTTCGGCACCTCGGTGAGCGTCGCCGCCGACGCCGGCGCCGCGGCCGTGAGCGTGGCCAGCGCGGTGAGGGCGGCCGCCGCGAGGGCGGCGCACCACAATCTGATCGTCTTCTTCATCACGGGTCCTCTGGACGGAAATGGGCACGGTGGTGTTCCGATCGAGGGCTGCCCGGCGCCCGATCTCGTCCGGCTCAGGAACATAGATGATTGTCAGTGCCGATGGTCGTGGCGGCAAGGCGATGAGGCTCCGGCGTCACCGTGGGCGGACCGCGACCACGGTGTACGACGTGGACTCCGTCGGTGGGGTGGTGAACCGGGCGTTGGGCAGGTAGAGCCGGCCGAACGCGGCAGCGACCGTGGTCGGCACGTCGAAGTGCGGATCGGTGATCAGGCCGGTCAGTTGGCCGGCCGTGCCGTCCGGTCGCAGCCGCACCACGGCAATCTGGTTCAGCCGGTTCTGGACGACGTACAGGGTCCGCCCGACGAGCAGCAGCCCGTCGCCGTTGGTGAAGGTGTGGCCGGGCACGTCGACCGTCCGGGTGGCACCGGTCGCCGGATCGACCCGGAACAGGATGCCGGTGTTGGACTGCACCACGAGCAACCCGGTCCGGTCCGGCGTACGAACGATGCCGTTGAGGTTGATCCCGGTGTCGACCTGGGCGAAATCGCCGGTCAGCGGGATCGTGGTGAAACCGTCGGGGGGCGGCAACTTCCCCCGGCCGCTCAGCGGCAGCCGGTACAGCACCGGCCGGTACGAGTCGGTGAAGTACGCCGCCTGTTCGGTGAGGATCACGTCGTTGACGAACGTCGGCGCGTCAGCGAACCGGTAGCTGGCCAGCACCCGTCCGGTCCGGGTGTCCACCACCCGGGCGTCGCCGGCGGCACCGCCGGCGACGAAGAGCCGAGCCCGGTGGTCGACCGCCAGGCCCAGGGACGGGGTGCCGGTGGCCGGGCTGAGCAGCCGTCCGGCCCCGGTGACGAGGTCGGCCCGGTAGATCGCACCGGTGGCGCGCGAGCCGAGGTAGGCGTACCGGCCGGCGGTCGCGATGCCCTCGGGTTGGAAGCCGTCCGGTAGGGCGATGCTTGTCGGTCCGACGCCGCCGGTCTTCTCCGCCGTGGCCTGCGCCGGTGTGGTGGCGGTGCCGGCGACCAGGGCCATGGCGAGGACGGTGGTGAGCACGGTTCTGCAGGTCCGGTTCACAGTGTTCCTTCCGATCGAGGTCCGGGTGCTGGCCGGGTCCGACCGTGTGGTCACGCCGGAACCCGGCGCCGCCGGGGTCGGTCCCTGTCAATCTACGGTGCCGCTGGGTGATCCGCTCGTCACGCGACGACCGCCCGGTCCCGTGACGGGTACGCCGGGACCGACGTCCGTTGCCTATCCTCGGTCCATGCGGGATCGCCGGTCGGCGCTACTGTGGGTCGCTTTCGCGGTGGCCGCACTGATCTCTGTCGTGCTCGTGCTGCGACGCCCGGACCGCCTGTCCGACCTGCACATCTACCACGGGGCGCTCACCGACCTGCGCGCCGGACGGCCACTCTACGCATACGTGGCGGCAAATGGAGGTCCGTTCACCTATCCGCCGTTCGCGGCCCTCGTGCTCTGGCCGATCACCACGGTCCCGCTCGGCGTGGTCGAGGCGGTCTGGTTGGCGGCGACCTGCGCGGCAGTTGTCGCGCTCGCCGTACCCGTCGCTCGGGCGCTGGCGGGCGGGCGGACCCGCCGGCCGGCGACGGTCGCGGCGATCGCCGTGGTGCTCATGCTCTCCGCACCGGTGCAGAGCAACCTGCGCTTCGGCCAGGTGAGCATCTTCCTGGTGCTGCTGGCGCTGCACGACGCCACCGCTGGGCCGTCGCGGGCGCGCGGAGTGCTTGTCGGCGTGGCGGCGGCGATCAAGCTCACCCCGTTGTTGTTCGTGGCCTACTTCCTGGTCAGCGGTCGTTACCGCGATGCCGGGCGGGCGGCCGGCACATTTCTCGCGTGCGGCGCGCTGGCCCTGGTGATCCTGCCCACGGAGAGCCTGACCTACTGGGCCGGCACCGTTACCCAGACCTCCCGGATCGGCAACCTGGCGTCGTTGGGCAACCAGTCCGTGCACGGGATGCTGCTGCGCCTCGGCCTGCCCGACACCGCCCTGCCGCTGGTCTGGGCGGCGCTGGTGGCCGTCATCTGCGCGGTGGCCCTGCTCCGGGCCCGGCAGTTGGCCGGGCAGGGGCGGCCCGGCCACGCGGCGGTGCTCGTCGGCTGCGCCACGGTGGCCGCGTCACCTGTCTCCTGGACGCATCACCAGGTGTGGCCGGTGCTGGCCGCGATGCTGCTGATCGGCGCGGCCGGCGTGAATCGGCGGGTGGCCGGCGCCGCGCTGCTGGCCAGCATGGTGCTCTCCCTGGGGGTGGTGCTGGGACCGGTCTCGACGCGGCCCGGCGTGCAGTTCCTCTTCGAGAACGCCCGTACCCTCGGAGTGTGCCTGCTCTGCGTGGCGGGCTTCGGGGCGGTCGCGGCCGTCACTCGCCCGGCGCAGCAGGCCGCCCTCCGCCCGGCACACCGGGCCACCGCGCGGCGGGCCTGGCTGCGCGCGGGTGTCGCGACCGCCGCCGTGCTGGCGTTCTTCGCCGTGCAGCCACTGCCCGCCGGGGCGGACCCCACCTTCAAGGCGTACGGGCCGACGGAGCTGGGCAACCCGCGTTACTTCTTCGTCTGCCGGGGGTCGGTGGAGTGCGCGGACTTCGGCACCGACGCGCCTGTCACCTTCGGCACCCGCAGCGAGAAGACGAAGGTACGGGTCAACGGGGTGGTCTCCGCCCAGGTGGACCGGCTCGAATACCACTCCGCTCCGGGTGGCCCGCCACGCGGCATCCCGCTGCTGGCGGCGTACCCCGGCGTCCGGACGTTCTCGTTCCGCTCGGCCACCATGACCCACGGGCGGCTTGTCGCGTACGCCGCAGACGGGCGTCAACTCGCCAGCTACGACGACGAACTGGCCGCCGCCCTGGCGCGATCCGGTTGACCCGGCTACTGCTCGTCGTCGACGATCTCGGTCTCGCCGTCGTGGGTGAACCGCACCGGCGGATGCTCGTCGGCCTGCGGCGCCTGCGCCAGGGTGTGGTGCGGGTCGCCGTCGGGGGAGAAGAGCACCGGATCGGTCTTCGTGCTCTTCTCGTGCTCTTCCTCCGGCTCGGTCACCGACGCGCTCCTCACCTCGTGGCCACTGCCCCTCGACGCTACGAGCGGGTCCGTCCCGGTACGCCTGTCGGCGGCCGCGACCACCCGATCGGGTACGCCGTCGAGATCACGGACGCAGCAGCACCGGTCCGGCGTCGATCCGGGTACGCACCAGCGCGTACGGCTTGCGCCGCAGGTCCCGGCCCCGGTTGAACGGTGGCTGCCGGTGCACCTGGTTGGCGATGACGTACAGGTGCCGGTCGGTGGCCACGCTCAACGTGTCCGGCCAGAGCAGCCGCGGGTCGTGCAGCACCGTCTCGTAGGAACCGTCCGGAAGTCGACGCAGCACCGCGTTGTGTTCGTAGTTGGTGAGGTACAGCCGACCGGCGTCGTCGGACTCCAACCCGTCGGCGCCGCCGCCCTTGTCGCCCTCGTCGATGACTGTCGCGGCGACCTCGTCCGCGCCGAGCGCGGGATCGGCGAGCGCGTCGGTGGCGACGCTGTACCAGCGCCGCGAGGCGAGGGCGCAGTAGTACAGCCGCGTACCGTCGGCGGAGATGGCGATGCCGTCGGCGCCGACACCCACCGGCTGCGCGGGCCCGTCCACCGGACGGACCATGAACGGGCGGCCCTCGACCACCGGACGGAACTCCGAGAGCGGCTGCGCCTTGGTGGACGGGTGGTCGTTGAGCCGGCGCCACGACGCCCCGGTCGCCAGGTCCACCACGATGACGGCGTTCGGCGCGCCGTCGGCCGAATCGGTGAGGTACGCCAGTCCGGCCACGCCACGCCGCAGGTCGAACCGCACATCGTTGAGGTACGACGTGGGCAGCACCACGTCGGGCGGGAAAGTGATCACCTGCTCGACGGTGTCCGTGCCGAGGTCGATCCGGACCAGTTTCGGTCCGCCCGGCACGGTGGGCGCGAACATCGGGCTGCCGGTGTCGACAGCCCAGAGCCGGTCGGCGGGATCGACCACCACACTCTGCACCGACACGAACGCCGCCGGGTCATCGTTGCCGGACGGGGTGTTCCGCCGCAGGTCGGGGTAGGGCAGCTCGCGACCACGGCGCAACTCGACAACTGTCGCGGGCACCTCGTCGCCCCAACGGGGGAAGCTGATGAAGATCCGTCCCCGATGCGAGACGGTCACCCCGGTCGGCATCGGCCCACGGAACCGGTGCACGACCTCCAGGGTGCCGACGGGCTCGTCGGTGGGCAGCCGGATCGACATCCCATCACCTCCCGTAGCAGATTAATTCCTGACGGTTATCTTCCCAGGTGGGTGGCCTATTGATGGGTCGGGAGTCGGGCATCCGACCCGGTCGGTGGCAATGCTTTCGTCACCTAACCGTCATATGTCCGCGTGGTCCCCGCCACCTGACCCGGGCAGGGTGGGGAGCCGACCGCCCGGCGCGGAAAGGAGCATGCGATGGCCGTCGTCCTGGACGACCACCTGGTCACCCTGACCTGTGACAGCTGCGGTGACACCGTCGCCGGCCCCCGGGTGCCGGCCGACGGCGAGGTCGCCTGGGCCCTGCTCGCCGAGCACGGGTGGAGCGGTTCCCCGCTGGCCGCCGGCCCACACCGGTGTGCCCACTGCACCCGGCTCGGGCCGGCCGACAGCGGCGTACCCGGTGGCATTCTCGGCATCGAGCACGTCGGTGACGTGACAGTGGTGACCGTCGCCGGTGATGTGGACCTGGACACCGGGGACACCCTCCGGCAAGCGTTGCGGCACGCCGCCGACATGGGCGGCCATGTGCTCGTCGATTTCGGCCGTACCGACCTGATCGACTCTACCGCCCTCGGGCTGCTCGCCCGCGCCCACCGCAGCGCCGCCGAGCGCGGCACCCGGCTGTGCGTGGTGACCCGCTCGCCGCTGATCCACCGGGTTCTTCAGGTCACCCGCCTGGCCGAGGTCTTCTGCGTCGCCGACACCCGGGACGACGCGTTCGCCATGCTCGCGTCCGGTCCGGACGCCGGCACCTCCTGAAGCGCCGCCCACCGTTCGTCCGGCCCGCCCGCGGCACCGGTGCCGGGTGGCGCGGGCGGGCCGGAGTTCAGCGACGACCGCGCCGGTGACCGGCCAGCCGTAGGGCGTTGCACACGTCCGTCACACCCTCGACGTCCCAGGCCAGCTCCGCGGCGGCGCGTCGGGTCTCGGCCCCGGCGACCAGGCCGGTGAGGATCACGACGCGGTTCTGCACCATGACCGTGATCTGCTGCCGGCGGGTCGTCCAGTCGGCGCTCAACCGCTGCGCGACGAGCGCGGCGAGGCGGACATCCTCGTCATGGCCCTGCGGTTCGTCCCAGAGCGCGCGGAAGGAGTGGTCGTCGGGCATCGGCCAGGGCCACGGCATCACCACAGCGTCTCCTTCGTCGTCGATCCCGGCGGACAGACGCGCCGTTTCGATCGACCACCACCTTGCGGACCAACCTTGGAGTCGACCGCACGGTTGGATGACAGTTGCGTGACAGATCGCTGCCGCCGCAATCCCGCCGGCGCGGTCACCGCCGCCGGTCGGCGTGGTCGGGGCGCGATCTCACGCCGGTGAGCTGGCCGGCGGCGGCGAGTCGTCGTCCCGGTCGGCGGCCGGCAGCCACAGCACGAAGGTGCTGCCCGCGCCGGGCACCGAGTGCACGGCCGCCTGCCCGCCGTGCGACTCGACGATCTGCCGGACGATGGCCAGTCCCAACCCGGTCCGCCGGTCACCGGAGCCGCCCCGGCTCCCCTCGCCCCGCCAGAAGCGGTCGAACACCCGAGCCTGGTCGGGCAGTGCGATACCCGGCCCCTCGTCGACCACCGCCAACCACAGCCAGCCGCCGACCCGCCCGGTCGCCACCGATATCGCGCCACCCAACGGGGAGAGGCGTACCGCGTTGGAGAGCAGGTTCGCCGCGGCGCGGCGCAGCGCGTCCGGATCCCCGATCAGGACGAGGTCCGCGCCGAGCGCGTACCGCAGCCGTAGCCCGCGCTCGGCGGCCAGCGGGGTGAAGTCCTCGCCCGCCTCCTGCGCGACCGCGCTCAGGTCGATGTCGGTGTCGGCCATCGAGTCGGTGTCCCGTCGGGCGGTGGCCAGCAGGTCCTCCACCAGCCGCGACATCCGGGTGGTGGCCCGGTCGACGGTCGCCACGGCCGCCGCGCGTTCCGCGTCGGTGGCCTCCGGGCTGGTGAGGGAGGCGTCCAGGTTGGCCCGGATGATCGCCAACGGGCTGCGCAGCTCGTGCGAGGCGTCGTCGATGAGCTGACGCTGGGCGCGGAACGCGTGGTCCAGCCGGTCCAGCATGGAGTCGATGGTGTCACCGAGGTCGCGCAGCTCGTCACGGGGCCCGGAGAGCCGGATCCGGCGGGACAGGTCGGTGGCCTGGATCTCCCGGGTGGTACGGACGATCGAACCCACCGGCCGCAGCGCCCGGCCGGAGAGCACCCAACCGATGCCGAGGCTGGCCACGAAGAGCCCGCCGAGGGCGATGAGCGAGTAGTCCCGGACGGTCTGCAACAGCCGCAGGTTCACCTCGTCCTCGATCTGCTGCACCTCGGCCACCTCGAGGGTGGTGCCGGTCGGCACCGTCCGGCCGTCGCTCTTGAGCTTGACCAGGTGCGCCTCGTACCGCTTGGTGATCGGCTTCGGGTCGACCGCCCGGTCCACCGCCACGTACGCCACCGCCAGACCGGTGCCGGCCAGCGCGAACAGCAGCGTCGAGTAGAGCACCGTCAGCCGGAACCGGATCGACCGGAAGAGCCTCACGCTGACATCTCCCGCAGCCGGTAACCGCGCCCGATCACCGTCTCGATCGGTGGCTCGTCGTCGTCACCGGTGAGCTTGCGACGCAACGTTCCCACAGTGACCCGGACCGTCTCGGTGAACGGATCGGCGTGTGCGTCCCAGACGTGTTCCAGCAGCTCCTCCGCCGGCACCACCCGACCCGGGCGGGTCATCAGATATTCCAGCACCCCGAACTCCTTGCGGGTCAGGTGCAGCTGCCGAGCGCCCTGCCGCACCTCGTGCCGGGCCGTGTCCAGGGTCAACGCCCCGACCGAGAGCACCGCCGACGTGCCGCCGGTGTCCCGGCGCAGCAGCGCCCGTACCCGGGCCAGCAGCTCGGCCAGGGCGAACGGTTTGACCAGGTAGTCGTCAGCGCCCTCGTCCAGACCCCGGACCCGGTCACCCAGCGCGCCCCGGGCGGTGAGCATCAACACCCGCAGCTCCGCCTCGCCGGCCACCTCCACCTCGCCGCGGCGGACCGCCCGGCACACCGCGAAGCCGTCCACGTCGGGCAGGTTGACGTCGAGCAACATCAGGTCGTACGCGTTGACCCGCAGCAACTCGTACGCCGCCGCCGCGTCGGCCGCGAGGTCGACGGCGTAGCCGGCACGGGCCAACCCGACCCGCAGCGCTCCGGCCAGATCCTCCTCGTCCTCCACCACGAGCAGCCGCATCCTTCGCCTCACCCTCTCGCGATCAGCCGCTGTGCCACCTGCGCCGCCCTCTCGATCGGGATGGCGAAGCCGATACCGATATTGCCACCGCCCTCCAGCGTGGCGATCGCGGTGTTCACCCCGACCACCTCACCCCGGCCGTTGACCAGCGGGCCACCCGAGTTGCCGGGGTTGATCGACGCGTCGGTCTGCACCGCCGGTTGCCGGGCACCACCACCGAGCCGCACCGGCCGGTCCAGCGCGCTGACGATGCCCGCGGTCACCGTGCCCGACAGTCCCAGCGGCGAACCGACGGCGAGCACCGGCTCACCGACGAGCGTCTGCCCGGACGCCGCCAGCGGCAGCGGGCGCAGCCCGTTGCCCGGATCGATGCGCAACACAGCGATGTCCGTACCCGGGTCGCGGCCGATCAACCGGGCGGTGAGCCGCCGACCGTCCTGGCCGACCACGGTTATCGTGCCGCCGCCGGCCACCACGTGGTTGTTGGTGACCACATGGCCCCGGTCGTCGAGCAGGAACCCGGACCCCGACGCGCCCCGGCCACCGCCGGAAACCTGGACCGAGACCACCCCGGCGAGCACCAGGTCGGCGGCGGCGACCAGATCACCACCGGTCGCCGGCGGCCCGGCGGCCGGCGGAGCCCCGGCCACGGACTCCGGCGCGTCGGCGCGGGCGGCGAGGTGCCCGGCGACACCACCACTGCCCGCCGAGACCGCCACCAGCGTCAGCCCGGCCAGCAGCAGCCGGGGCCAGCGTGCCCCCTGGCCGTCCCGCTGCGCCGCCACCTGGCTGCCGGACACGTCGTCGGGCCCGGTGGGCGGGTGGTCGACCGGCACACCTGGCGGTCCGCCGTACGAACCGGGTGGGGTGCCGTACGGGTCGGCTTGGGTGCCGTCGGGCACCAGGGCGGGTGAGACGAACTGCGGCCCCCGCGGCTCCCCAAGACCCGGAATCGTGCTCGGCATGGCGATGTCCCTCCTGGACGGGTGTGCGGTGCGACGGCAGGACGAGGCCGTCAGGGCAGGCGGGAGAACCAGAACATCGACGCGGCGGCGGCCAGCAGGGCGAGCACCAGTCCGGCGCCGATGAAGCGTGCCGAGACGTCCTGCCGTTCCAGCCGGTAACCGACCGAGGAGCCGATGTCGGCGTACGCCTCGCGCAGCTCGTCGCTGCTGCCGGCCTCGTAGTAGCCGCCGCCGGCCTGCTCGGCGACGGTACGCAGGGTCTGTCCGTCGACCGGCACCGACTGGCCGCCGCCGATGCGGCCCTCGGCCGTACCGAAGGAGATGGTGTCGACCGGGACGCCGGCCTGCACCGCGTCGGCGGCGGCCGACGTCGGGTCCCGCCCGGAGGTGTTGGCCCCGTCGGAGAGCACCACCACCCGCGCCGGTGGTGGTTCCTCGGCGGCCTGGGCGTCCAGGCTGCGGATCGACTCCAGCGACGAGTGGATGGCCTCGCCGATCGCCGTGCCCTGAAGGCCGGTGACCCCCTCGTCGAGCCGGTCGATGCCGGTGGTGACCGCCTCCCGGTCACCGCCTGGTGCGACCATCACCGACGCGCTGCCGGCGAAGGCCACCAGCCCGACGTTGAACTCCTCCGGCAGGTCCGCCACGAACTGCCGGGCAGCGTCCTTGGCCGCGATCAACCGGTCCGGCGGCACGTCGTCGGCGAGCATGGACCGCGACACGTCGACCGCGACGATGACGGTGGCGCGTTCCCGGGGCACCCGGACGTCGTCGGCGGGTCGGGCGAAGCCCACCACCAACAGCGCCAGCATGGCGATGAACAGCCCGGCCGGCACATGTCGCCGCCACGCCGGGCGGGCCGGCACCACCTTGTCCAGCAACCGCAGGTTGGTGAAGCGGACCGCGTACCGGCTGCGCCGCCGCTGCATCAGCAGGTAGCCGACGATCAGAGCGGCCACGCCCACCAGCAACCACAACCGGACAGGTGATTCGAAGGTCATGCGGCACCTCCTCGGGGTACGCGGGACAGGCGACGCTGGGCGTGCACGTGCCGGACGATGTCGGCGATCCAGTCCCGGTCGGTGCTCAACGGCAGGTGGGCGGCACCGGCACGACGCAGCGCCCGGGCCACCGCCAGCCGCTGCGCGGCGGCTGCCGCCGCGTAGCGTTCACGCAGCCGGCGGCTGCCGGTGGAGACCTCGCGTCGGTGTCCGCTCTCCGGGTCCACAAGCGTGATCAGACCCACGTCCGGCAGCTCCAGCTCGCGCGGGTCACGCACCTCCACGGCGAGCACCTGGTGCCGGGCGGCCAACCGGCGCAACGGCCGCTCCCAGTCCGGCGGCGCGCTGCCGGTGCCGGCCACCCCCTCGTCGGGCAGACCGTCGAGGAAGTCGGAGACCACCACCGCCAGGCCACGCCGGCCGGCCGACCGACGTAACCCGTCGATCGCGTCGGCAAGCGACACCGGATCGGTGGCCGGCCGGCCCCGGGGCACCGCCAGCACCGTACGCAGCAGGTTGAGCAGGTGGTGACGGCCGCTGCGGGCGGGGAACCGACGCACCCCGGCCTCGCCGAGCACATGCGCGCCGAGCCGGTTGCCGGCACCGGCGGTGAGAAAACCGACGGCCGCCACCGCAGCCACCGCCAGCTCCCGCTTCTCCAGCTCCGCGGTGCCGAAGTCCATGCTCGGGGTGGCGTCCGCAAGCGTCCAGGTGGTCAACTCCCGGTCGGCGTCGACGGTACGCACGTGCGGCACCGCCGTCCGCGCCGTCACCGACCAGTCCATCCGCCGTACCTCGTCCTCGCCGGGCCGGTACTCGCGGCTGCCGGCCGGTTCGCTGCCGGGCCCCGGCAGCAGGCCCAGGTGCTGCCCGTGCAGCAGCCCGTCGAGCCGGCGGGTGATGGTCAGTTCCAGTCGGCGCAGCCGGCGCTGCGGCGCCAACCGCCCGAGCGGCATCGAGTCGTTGTTCATGCCGCCACCCCCAGACCCGGCCCCTGGTTCTCCTGGGCGGGGGCGATCTGCGGCGGTGGCACGGCATCGACGACGCGCCGCACCAGCTCGCCCGGGTCGACGTCGTCGGCGACCGCGTCGAAGGAGAGCACCAGCCGGTGCGCGAGCACGTCCCCGGCGACCTCCCGGACGTCGACCGGGAGCACGTAGTCGCGGCCCCGCAGCAGGGCCAGCGCCCGTGCCGCGGCGACCAGGCCGAGCGTGGCGCGGGGGCTGGCACCGTACGCCAGCTGCGCGGCGACGTCGACCAGCCCGAACCGGCGCGGATCCCGGGTGGCCAGCACCAACCGGACCACGTACTCGGCCAGCGCGTGGTGAACGAACACCTCGCGGGCCCGCGCCTGCAACGCGACCAGCCGGGCCGGATCCAGCACCGGTCGGGCGGCCGGCACGCTGGTGCCCATCCGGTAGAGGATGCCCAGCTCCTCGTCGTCGGTGGGGTAGTCCACCACGACCTTCATCAGGAACCGGTCCCGCTGCGCCTCGGGTAGCTGGTAGACCCCCTCGGACTCGATCGGGTTCTGGGTGGCCAGCACCAGGAAGGGAGTCGGCACCGGATAGGTCCGGCCGCCGAGGGAGACCTGGCCCTCGGCCATGATCTCCAGCAGTGCCGACTGCACCTTGGCCGGTGCCCGGTTGATCTCGTCGGCGAGGACCAGGTTGGCCATCACCGGCCCCAACTCGACGTCGAAGCTCTCCTTCGAGGCCCGGTAGATCCGGGTGCCGAGAATGTCCGACGGCACCAGGTCGGGAGTGAACTGGATCCGGGCGAAGCTGCCGCCCACCGCCGTGGCCAGGGTCTCCGCGGCAAGCGTCTTCGCCACCCCGGGTACGCCCTCCAGCAGGCAGTGCCCCCGGGCCAGCAACGCGGTCAACAACCGCTCCACCAACCGGTCCTGCCCGACGATGACCCGCTTCACCTCGAACAGGGTCTGTTCCAGCAGTCGGGCCGCCCCGGCGTGCTCGCCGATGACGTCAAATTCGCGTATGTCGGTCGTCGTCACGCACTCGCTCCTCGGTCGCGTCAGGGACGCGGGTACCCGACCCACGGGGAAGGCCGGGTACCCGCTCGCGACCCATTGGGCCAGAGCGACCCGAAAGCCAACCGAACGACGGACGTGAAGGCCGGTGACCGCCAGGTTGCTTGCCCCGGTCTTTGCAGGTTGTCGGGTGCGGAGTGCACGTGGTCCGCTGCGGTGGTGGAGCTTCCCGGCGAGGTAAAGTGAGGGTTGTAGGCGCTATCGAGCTGACGGCATAGACGGATCGCGGTCCGGGTCCGCTCACCGTCGCGTCACGACAGTGCCCGTCGTGATCGCACGAGCGGTTCAGCTCGATAGGCCCAGACCCGCAGCTGTACGCCGTCTGCTGCCCTGCATCGATTCGGCAGATGAGCGTGCGGCCGCCTCCCCGAGATTTCGCTCGATCCGGGATCGAGCAACGACCTTGAGGTCAGCGCGCAAGTGGGCTGGCGGGGAAGTAGTCCGAAGCCCGATCGTGCCGCTGACCGTGCTCCATCAGCTACCGCTTCTGCCCTGAGCGGCAGCGGTCGTCGGTCGGCTGGCCTTGAGCGCTACGGCGGCAGCAGGTCCGGGACGAGCCGATGTCTCGCCCGATCCTCGTTGTGGTCGTCAGGCGGCCAGGGAAACGCCGGCAGTCAGATGAAGCGGAACATCTGGGTGGCGGGCGGCATCGACCGGACAGCAGCGGGGTGCGCGGTGAGCCGGTGCATCCCGACCCGGAATCTGGCGTCGGCTGGACTGGTGAAGGACATCTCGCTGAAGCCGTGCTCGGCGAAGCAGGCACGGACGTCGTGGCTGGGGTCGTGACCGTCGTCGGTGCGTCCTCGGGTCCAGATCACGATGCCGTCGGCGACGACAAGGGTGCGCAGCATCGCGATGGTCCGACGTACGTCGTTGAAAATGATGTTGCCGAAGACGCCGCATGCCAGAAGCAGGTGTGCGGGCTGGCTGTCCGAGTAGGTATCCGTCGCGCCAGCGTCCGCGGTTCGCACTTCGATCCCGGGTAGGCCGAGCCCGATGGCCGCGGTACGGGCGCGCTGTGACAGTGTCGGATCACGTTCGATGAGCAGGGCCGTTACCGTGCGACCGCCGTCATGTTCGGCAAGTACCGGCAGCACGTCGCGCCCATCACCGGCGCAGATGCTGATCAGCCGCCGGGCGCCGCGTTCATCGTAAGGTGCTTCGACCAGAGCCCGCCGAAGGTCACGCTGGACGACGTGCAGCCTGCGCGCCAGTGACGAGTTCGGCGAGTCGTAGTCCTGATGCCACCGGAGCCAGTCCTTGGTAACGATGGCATCAGCGTCCCACGCTGCCGGGCCGAAGCTCAACATCCCGGCGGCCGGGCCTTGGAGTCGCGTACGTCAACCTCGGTGCCTCGGTCGTGGACCTCGACGCACTGGCCGTTGCTGCCGGAACGGCTCGACCTGCGACAGACGTCCAAGATCCGCGCAACTTCGGTGATGTTGCTGCCTCAGAGGCACCTGGAAACAGCAACATCGGTGAAGTTGCGCGGATCTTGCGCTGTGCCGCCGCGAGTGGGGGATGCCCGGCGGTCAGGGGCGGTGGCGTTGGGTGCGGTAGCGGTGGATCAGGGTGGCGGTGGAGGAGTCCACGTCAGCCAGGTCGGGGGCGGTGGTGGCGGTCAGCAG
>NZ_POTX01000163.1 GCF_003236305.1 Micromonospora endophytica
CACCCCGCCCCCACCTCACCGCCTAGTTGATCAAGAAGTTTGCGTCGGGATTTCCACGTGATCCCGACGCAAACTTCTTGATCAACGCGGGCGTGGGGGTGAGAGTGAGCGGCCAGGTTGTCCGGTACGAGGTAAATGCGGGCCTTTTTCGGATAAGTCCCCTGGGCGAGGATTCCTCTCCTACGGTGGTTATCAGAGCTGCAAGCCTTTTGTAGCTACTCGCACCGCTTTGGGCGGTGCGGGGCAGCCTGGTAACAGCAAAGGGGGGAAGACTCTGATGTCCAACGACGTGGCCGCTACCTACGGTGGGCCGCCTCCGACCCCGCCGGAACCAACGGGACCGCGCCGACGCAAACTCTGGATGGCCGCCGGCGTGGCCGGTCTTACCGGCGTCGTCGGTCTCGCCGCACTGGGCGGTGTGGCCGCCCGTGATCGGCAGAACGACGGGCAGGAGCACACCTCCGACGCGCAGCCGGCCACCGCGCCACAGCAGGATATCGGTGCCGCGCCCGACAAGGATGGCGTGCAGGAGGGTGCCCGGGGCGCCGAGTGGAGTGGTCGGGGCGGCCCGGGCGGTGAGCGGCCGGACCGGCCAACGGCGAAGCAGGTGCCCTGCGACAGCGACAAGCTCATCCAGGCCGTCACGTACGCCAACGCCAACCACGGCGGCATCCTGGAGCTGGCGCGGGGCTGCACGTACGAGTTGACCCGCTCCGACCGCGGCAACGGCCTGCCGGTGATCACGCAAGCGATCACGCTGGCCGGCCAGGACACCCGGATCGAGCGGGCGGCGAACGCCGACCCGTTCCGGATCCTCAACGTCGGCCGGGACGGCCATCTGACCCTCAGGAACGTGACGGTCACGGGTGGGCAAACCCCGGCAGACCTGATCGCCCTCCCGGTCAAGCCGAAGAGCAACCTCGGCCCGTTCGGTCAACTGGCGCCGGCCACATCGAAACCGGCGGCACCTCCGGCAGCGGCCCCGGGCGCGGCTCCGGCAGGCGCTCCCGCGCCGGCCCCGGCGGCGGTCAAACCGGCAGCTCCGAAGGTAGCAGCGGCCCCAGCAACGGCGGCAGTTCCAGAGGCAGCGGCAGCCCCGAAGGCAGCAGCAGGCCCGGCCGCCGCAGCGGCGACGGCTCCGAAAGCAACGGCGACGGCTCCGAAAGCAACAGCTCCGGCAGCACCGAAGGCAACAGCAGCCCCGGCTGCCGCGACGGCAGCGGCTCCGAAGGCGGCAGCAGCCCCGGCGGCAGCGGCGGCTCCGAAGGTCGGGGCTGGCCCTGGCGCCGAGAGCGTGGTGGGGCCGAGCGACGGTGCGGGCCTGCTCGTGCAGCGGGGTGGCCGAGCCGACATCGAGCACAGCAACTTCTCGACAAACCACTCGGGCGGCAACGGCGGGGCGGTGGCCAACTACGGGACCACCCGGCTCGCCCACACCATTGTCGAGCGCAACAGCGCAGCCGGCACCGGTGGCGGTGTCTTCAACACCGGCGTGTTGCGGGTGGAAGATTCCAAGGTGGTCGCCAACAGCGCCGGAGTCGGCGGTGGGGGCATCGGTAACGGCGTACCCCAGGACCGGACGAGTGTGCCGGGCGGCACCACCTGGGTGTGGCGGAGCACCATCAGCCACAACCGTACGGCCGGGATCGGCGGTGGCCTCCTGGACGTGGAGGGCACCACCACGATGAGCCAGAGCCAGGTCACCGACAACAACGCGAGCGTGGGTGGCGGCGGCATCGTCGCCTACCATCGCGGTCAGCTCGCCCTGGAACGGGTCCTGGTGGCCCGCAACTCCACCGACGGCGATGCCGGTGGCGTGGCTGTCAGCATCGAGAGCACCACAGTGATCGAGCAGAGCGCGATCAGGGAGAACGTCGCCGGAAATGCCGGCGGCGGACTGTACGCCTGGCATGGCGAGGTCGTGCTGCGGGACAGCGAGGTGGTGGCCAACCAGGCCATCGGCCAGCACTCGGTGGGCGGCGGCGGCATCGTCAACAACCTCGGTCGGGTACGCCTGGAGCGGTCCACCGTGGAGCACAATGTTTCGGTGGTGGCGCCAGGAGGAATAGCCACAGTCAACGACGGCGTCACCCTCGACCAGTCCGCCGTCACCGGGAACCGGCCGACCAACTGCGCCGGCAGCCCGACCATTCCGGAGCGTTGCTTCGGCTGACCCCGCCGAGTGCGGGCAACAGGGACAGCACGACCACATAGATCGGGGCTCCTCCGGACCGGCGACGGCGCGGAGGAGCCCCGAACCCTTTCCCGGTCCTGGCTGTTCGCCCGGGAAGAGCCTGGTCGTCCCGGAAATCCCCAGGTTCACTGCTAGACCGGTCTGGTGCCGGATCCACGCAGCCTGGCCATCTTCACCCCGAATGTGGGCTTATCTCGTTTATGCACCCGGAGCGAGGATCCTTCTCATACGGTGCTTCTGGGAGCTACAACCGATTTGTAGCAGGGGACGCTCACCTGCGCGTGACGACCCTGTCTGGCACGACGAGAGGGCAGAGAGCTCCGATGTCCAACTACCTAGCTAAGAACAACGCCGCCGAGTCGGGGGCGACGTCCAAGCGACGTCGCAAGCTCTGGCTCGTCAGCGGCGTCGCCGGTCTCACCGGCGTGGTCAGCATCGCCGCAGTCGGTGTCGCCGCTGCCGCCGGCGCGGTCGGCACCGAGGGTCTGCGCTGGTCCACCGCCCAGCAGGTCAGCAAGGACGGCGACCTGGGCGCGGCGGAGCGCGAGGGACACAAGGGCAAGAAGGGTGAACCCGAGCGCCGCGGGGAGGAGCGCGGGAAGGAGGTGCCCTGCGACTCCGACAAGCTCATCCAGGCGATCGTCTACGCCAACGAGAACCACGGCGGCGTGCTGGAACTGGCCCGGGACTGCACGTACACGTTGACCCGGTCCGACGAGCACGGCAACGGCCTGCCGGTGATCACGGAGAACGTCGTACTCAAGGGGCACGACACCAAGATCGTCCGGGACGCCGGGGCCCGTCACTTCCGGATCCTCACGGTGGGCCGGGGCGGGCACCTGACCGCGAAGGGCCTGACCATCAAGAATGGCCAGACCGTGCGGAGTCTCCTGCGCGGCGAGACCGCGGAGGGGGCGTGGTCGCGGTTCTCGAACTCGGTCGAGGCGACCAAGGCCGCCGAGGCCAGCCAGGCGTACCTGCCGTTGTTGCAGGCCAAGCCGAAGGGCGAGGCGCTCAAGGCCGCGCAGGCCAAGACCGAGGCGACGACGCTCGTCGACGGCGGTCCGCACGCCGGCGGCGGGGTCCTGGTCCACTCCGGTGGCACCGCGACGTTCGAGGAGAGCCACATCGTGGGCAACCAGGCCGGCGGCCTCGGCGGCGGTCTCGCCAACTTCGGCCGGACCAGCCTCCACCACACCACCGTCGCCGACAACACCGCCTTCTTCTACGGCGGCGGCATCTTCAACGCCGGCGTCCTGGAGGTCCGCGAGTCGCGGGTCAGCAACAACGAAGCCGCCATCGGCGGCGGTGGCGTCGCCAACGGGGCGGCGTTCATCTTCGGCCGGGACATCGACGGCGGCACCGTCACGATCGAGAGGGCCGAGGTCACCGACAACGAGGCGCTCGGCTTCGGTGGCGGCCTGCTCGACATCGAGGGCACCAGCGCCGTCCGGCACTCCAAGATCGCCAACAACACGGCGCTCCTCGCCGGTGGCGGGGTGGCCGCGGCCGGTGACAGCAACTTCGAGCTGTCGCACGTCGAGATCGCCGGCAACTCCACGGTCGGCGTCGGTGGCGGCCTCACCCTGGCGCTGGGCGCGATCGCCAACGTCGAGGAGAGCAAGATCGTCACCAACAAGGCGGGCTTCTTCGGCGGTGGCGTGTTCACCGTGCTCAGCGAGGCCACCTTCCGCAAGAGCGAGATCAGCGCCAACCGGGCAGTCGGCCCGCTGGGCGTCGGCGGCGGCGTGTTCAACGTCCTCGCCGAGATCGACCTGGACAAGACACGGGTCGCGCACAACTTCGCGACCCTCCGCCCGGGCGGTGTGTTCAACTTCCTGGGCGAGGTCAACGTGGACGACAAGTCGGCCATCACGGCCAACAAGCCGACCAACTGCGAGGGCTCGCTGACTCCGGTCCCCCGCTGCTTCGGCTGACCGCCTGACGGACGGCCACCCGGCCGCACCTACAGGCCATCGGCCCCCTCCCGCTCCGGCGGGAGGGGGCCCTTCGCGCCCGCCGATCTAGGGGTCATCGTCGTCCTTGGAGATCAACATACGACGATTGCCCCTAGATCGGCGAGGCTGGCGGCGGGGGGGGTTACCGCTGCACGAAGATGGCCACGCTGCGGGCGGGCACGGTGAACGTGCCGGTCGACGTGTCGAACGCGGCGGTACGCAGCACCGGGTCGGCCGAGGACCGCAGCACCGGGTGCAACGCCACGTCGGCGCCGCGCAGCCCGGCGACCCGCTGGGTGGCCGACGTCGGGGTGCCGTTGAAGACCACCGTCACCGACTTCCAGGCTCCGTCGAGACCACTGGCGTCGAGGGTCATGGTCAGCACCCCCGGCGTCTCCTTGGGGCCGGAGAGCGGGAAGGCCACCCGCTTCTGCACCGCACCCGCGGTGGGCAGGCCGAACACCGGTGTGGAGGCCCGGATCCGCAGCAGTTCGGCATAGCGGGCGTCGGTCAACTCGATCGCCGCGCAGTCCGGCACCAGCTTCGGGTCGGCCAGCAGCGGCTTCGCGTACGGCCACTTGTCCCGGTTGTCCTCGGCCGGCGGCAACCCGATGCCGAACCCGTTGCCCTGCGCGCAGTCCCACCGGATCTGGTTGAACCAGTCCCCCGAGTTGTACGAGTTGCGGTCCAGCGACTTGGACCGCAGCCGCTCGGTGCCGGTGGTGACGAAACCCGCGCCCTGGCCCAGCAGCACAGTGCTCAACGCGAGCACCTGCATCCGGGCCCGGTCCGCCGCCGAGGTGCCCTGCGGCAGCTTGTAGGCCAGCGCGTCGTACAGGATCTCGTTGTCGTGCGCGTCGACGTAGGTGACCGCCTCCCCCGGCGCGGCGGTGTAACCGGCTGGTGAGCCGTTGTAGTCGACCTGTTCACCGGTGACGGTCCGGCCCGTCGAGTCGGTGAAGCGGTAGCCGCGCAGGTTGCCGGCGAGCCCAACCTTGATCAGGTCGTGCTGGTGCAGCAGCCGGGTCCGCTGCTCGGCTGGCGTACCGTTCACCGGATCGCCGTTGGGGTCGCTGAACAGCCCGGAGGCGAAGCCCTGCTGGCGGGGGTTCTCGTCGAAGGGTCCGCCGCCGCGTACCGCGTCGCGCAGCCGGTCGTTGAAAGTGCCGATACCGGTGCCGGCCATGTTGGCCTGGGTGGCCTGCACGAACCGGGCGTCGTCGGCCACCTCGCCGAAGTTCCAACCCTCGCCGTAGAGCAGGATCTTCTTGCCGTCCACGCCGTCGCGGGCCACCGTCAGCTTGTCCAACGCCTGGCGCACGGCCAGGATGTTGGCCTTCGGGTGGTGGCCCATCAGGTCGAACCGGAACCCGTCCACCTTGTACGCGGTGGCCCAGGTGACGAGCGAGTCGACCACCAGCTTGCCCATCATGGCGTGTTCCGGGGCGGTGTTGGCGCAGCAGGTGGAGGTGGCCACCAACCCGTCGTCGAGCAGCCGGTGGTAGTAGCCGGGCACGATCTGGTCGAGCACCGACTTGGGATCGGTGCCGGCGGCCGACGTGTGGTTGTAGACCACGTCCATGACCACCCGCAGCCCGGCCGCGTTGACTCCGGCGACCAGCTGCCGGAATTCGGTGGTACGTGCCGCGCCCTGCGGGTCGACCGCGTACCCGCCTTCGGGGACGGTGTAGTGCAGCGGGTCGTACCCCCAGTTGTAGCCGTCGGTGTCGCGCACCGCGCCGACGCACTCCTGCTGGCGCTCGGAGTCCGGGGGCAGGGCGGCCAGGTCGCAGTCCGGTTGCCGCTGGTCAGTCCGGCGTTCGGGGATGGTGGCGAAGTCGAACGCGGGCAGCAGGTGCAGGTGGGTCACCCCGGCGTCGCTTATCGCCTTCAGGTGCCGCATCCCGGCGGTGCCGGGGTCGGTGAAGGCGAGGAAGGTGCCGCGCCGCTGCGCCGGCACGCTGGTGTCGGCGATGGAGAAGTCGCGTACCGACAGCTCGGAGATCTGCACCTTGGCGTTCGGTACGGCGGCCGGCTTGCGCAGCGTCGACCAGCCGGCCGGGGCCAGCTTCGGGTCGGTCAGGTCGACGATCTGGCTGTGCGTGGAATCCGCCGCCAACGCCACCGAGTACGGGTCGGTCACCGAGGCGGTCACCAACTCCTGCGCGGCGGGTTGCCACGCCTGCACCCGGTAGCGGTAGTACTTTCCGGTCCAGTCGCGCGTCCCGCGTACCGACCAGATGCCGGTGCGGTCGTCGCGGCGCATCGCCACCGTGCGCGGCGTCGCGGTGGGCGAGTCGAACAGCTCCAGCGACACGGTCCGGGCGCTCGGCGCCCACACCGCCAGACTCGGTACGCCACCGGAGAAGGTCGGCCCGAGCGCGGCGGTGGTGGCCGGGGCGTACACGTCGTCGAGCACGCCCGGGATCTGCACGCCGGTGGCGCCGAGCAGGGTGCCGTCGGCGGCCCGCTCGGTCACCAGGAGCTGGCCGCGCAGCGCGGCCGGCACCTTGCCCAGGTCGCGCCGGTCCAGGGTGAAGGTCCGGTGGTCCCACAGGTGCGGGAAGGCCGCGCGCTGGGCCTCGGTGAGCCCGTTGCGCTGCGCGGTCAACGGCACCGAGGTGTACGTCCCGACCAGCTCGCCGTCGACCACCCGCACCCCGCCGACCGGCGCGGTCACCAGCGCGTACGCCTTCCCGTCGGTGGGTCCGGTGCGCCAGGCCACAGTGGACCTGTCGATCCAGTGCGCCCGCTGCTTGCTGATGTCGGTGTCCGTGCCGGTGCCGGTGGCTGTCGACGGCAGCAGCCGGCCCGGGGTGGCGGCCAGCAACCAGACCTCGCGGCCGGCCTCGGCGAAGTCTAGCCGCTGGTCCTGCGGCAGGTCCTTCTCGTCGCCGGAGTGGATGATATAGCTGAGCCCGGTCGCGCCCTCGGCCAGCGGCACCCGGAACTCCGCGCCGTACGGGTCGATCCGGGTCGGCGGCATCGGCCGGGCCCAGTCGGTGGGGTTGGCCGCGCCGTCCCACAGGTGCAGGCCCCAGCCGTCGTAGTTGCCGTCCGGGCGGCGATAGTGGATCACCGCGGTGCCCTCCTCGACCGGCGGCGCGGGCGCTCCGGCGGCCTCCTCCCGGCTCGGGTAGGTCGCCGGGTCGCCCTGCTTCACCCAGACCTCGCCGGTCTGCGTCACGTCCACGGTCCGGTCGTTGTCGACGTCCTTGTTGCCGTCGGCGTCGACCACCAGGAACCCTACCGACTTCGCGCCCGGCTTCAGTTTCACCCAGGCGAACCGCCCGTAGGAGTCGGTGCCGGCGAACGGCTGTCCCTGCGGCCACTGCGTGGCGTACTCCGGGTCGATGTCGCCCCAGGCGTACAGGCCCCAGTCGGTGTAGTCGCCGTCGGGCCGCTGGTGGTGCACCACCAGCCAGTCCCGCGACGAGCCGGCCAGCTCCGGGGTGCCGACGGTGGCGCTGGAGCGGGCGGTGGCGGTACGGCCCCGGCCGTCGCGGACCACCGCCAGGTAGTCGACAGCCGTGCCGGCGGCCAGCCCGGTCAGGTCGTGGTGCACGGTGTACGGCGTGCGGTGCGCCGAGCCGAGCAGCGTCCACTTCCCGCCGGCGACCCGCGCGGCCATCGTGACGGTGGCCAGCGGGTCACCGGTGACCTGCGCGGTGACCTCGGCCCGGGTGGCCGGCGGCGCGTCCGGGGCGGTGATGGCCAGGCGCGGCTTGGCGGCGGGCAGGGCGACAGGTGCGCCGGCCCGGTGCACCACCGCCGACAGCGGCGGCACGGTCACGGTCAGCTTGCCGTCGCCGGCGGCGACCGGCCGCCCGCTGCTGCCGTAGAGGCCGGTGAAGGTGGCGCCGGCCGACCAGGTGTCCACTGTGACAGTCTGCGCGGTCGCGGCGTTGTTCACCGCCACCAGGTACTCGGTGCGGTTGTCCGGATCGAACCGGGAGAAGGCGAAGACGCCGGGGCCGTCGGCGGCGTGCCGGGTGACCTGCACGCCGTCGCGCAGCGCCGGGTGCGCCTGGCGCAGCCGGCCCAGCTCCGCGACGGAACGGTAGAGCGGGTGGGCGCGGTCGAACTGGTCCTGCGCGTGGGTGCGGTCGGTGCCGAGCAGGTCGTCGTCGAGATAGTCAGCGGTACGCGAGGCGAACATGGGCTGCCGGGCGTCCTTGTCCCCGCCGGGGCCGGTGAAGCCCTGCTCGTCGCCGGAATAGATCACCGGTTGGCCGCGGGTGAGGAACATCAGCTCGTGGGCGAGCTGGTCGCGGCGTAGGTGGGTGGCGGGGTCGGTGGGGCCGTTGGCGATGAACGAGCCGATCCGACCCATGTCGTGGTTGCCGAGAAAGGTGGTCAGCCGGCCGGCGTGGGTGTCCCGGGCGGCGTACAGGTCGTCGCGGGCGTACAGGTCGGCCAGGGCCTTGGCGGAGCCGTTGTCGGCGGTGAAGGCGCGGGCCGCCTCCTGGAAGCCGAAGTCGAGGGTGGCGTCCAGGCCACCCTGGCGTACGTAGTCGGAGGTGATCTCCGGGTCGGCGCTGTAGACCTCGCCGAACATGAAGAAGTCCGGCTTGCCGGCGCGGGCGGCGGCCTGCTGGACGCCCTGGCTGAACTGCGGCCAGAAGTCCATGTTGACGTGCTTGACGGTGTCCAGCCGGAACCCGTCGACACCGGTGTCGCGGACCCAGTCGGCGTAGATCTTCGTCATCCCCCGGACCACCTCGGGACGCTCGGTCCACAGGTCGTCGAGACCGAAGAAGTCGCCGTACTCGCTGTTCTCACCGACGAACGTGGAGTCACCGCGGTTGTGGTACATGGTCGGGTCGTTCAGCCACGCCGGAACCTTGACCTTCGCGTCGCCGGCGGTCTCGAAGGTCGGGGTGTACGGGAAGGAGTCCCGGTTCACCGTCGGAAAGGGGCGGCTGCCGTCGGCGTAGTGGCGGTCCTCGAACGGCCGCCCCTGGGCGTCGCGGAACGGCGCGGTCGCCTTGTCGACGTAGGTGTACGTGTCCTCGGCGTAACTGATCACGTCGGCGGTGTGGTTGACGATGACGTCGAGGTAGATCTTGATGCCGCGCCGGTGTGCGAGCTGGACCAGCTTCTTCAGGTCGGCGGCGCTGCCGAAGTGCGGATCGACCTGGGTGAAGTCGGTGATCCAGTAGCCGTGGTAGCCGGCCGAGACGTCATCGCCCTCGCCCTGCACCGGTCGGTTGGCGAACACCGGGGCGAGCCAGATGGCGGTGGTGCCGAGCCCCTCGATGTAGTCCAGCCGGTCGATCAGTCCCTTGAGGTCGCCGCCCTGGTAGAAGCCCTTGTCGGTGGGGTCGTACCCGGTGCGCAGCCGGTCTCCGGTGAGGCCGCCCCGGTCGTTGCGGGGGTCGCCGTTGGCGAACCGGTCCGGCAGGACGAAGTAGAACTGTTCGGCCCGGCTCCGGTCGGTGCCGGCGGCCAGGAGCGCGGCGGCGGAGGGCTCGGTGGACCAGGTGACGGCGCCGGTGGCACTGCGCGCGGTGGACGCGGCGGCCTGGGCGGGACCGGCCGGACCCACCGCGACCGGCGTGCCGACCAGGGTGAGGGTGAGCAGGAAGACGAGGGCGAGCAGGGCCTTGCGCGGTATCGGCGGGGGTTTCATCGACGGCCTTCCTCTGGTCGCTGATTGGCCCGCACGCTAGCCCTTGCCGAAACATTCTGCAATACCTTGCAAACCCAGTCGCAACAATGCCG
The DNA here is from genome assembly GCF_003236305.1 of Micromonospora endophytica. Classification (GTDB taxonomy): domain Bacteria; phylum Actinomycetota; class Actinomycetes; order Mycobacteriales; family Micromonosporaceae; genus Micromonospora; species Micromonospora endophytica. The sequence continues at coordinate 9,877 of NZ_POTX01000163.1, forward strand.
ACACTTGCGCAAGACTGCGCTTCTGTTGCGGATCGCCCCGTTTGTCCGCGCGGCCGCTCCGCAGCCGGGTCGGGGTCAGAGACAGGCCTGTCCGGGTGGCCGCGCCGCGGACGGGCCGGGGGTCAGAGACCGGCGCAGCTCCGGCCGGAGATCGTGCAACTCGCCGGGCGCGGATCAGCGGATTCGATGTGGAAGCGCAGCAGCACCGAGGCGCCGGCGCCCAGGTCCGGACCGCTGCGATAGGTGAACGTGCCCTGGCGCTCGCTCAACGTCCCCTGTGTAGTGCCTTCCAACCAGGCGGTGACCAACCGACCGCCCGGGTAATCCAGGCGCGCCACCCAGCCCAGGTCACTGCGTGCGGCGTTGCGGATCGACAGCTCGCCGATGAAGCCGCCCGGGAACGTCTGCATCACCCGGTACTGCGCCTCCAGCGGCGGCAGGGCGGGCGGGGCCGGCGGCGCCACGGACGGTGGCGCGCTGTTCTGCGGCGGTGCCGGAGGATTCGTCTGCGGCGCAGCCTCGGCCGGCGGCTCCGGCGTGGCCGAGGCGGAACCGGACGGGATCGGCGGGTCGGTCCGGCGGGGGGAGAGCCCGGGTACGGCCGGGGCCGGCGCCGGCTCCTCCGCGCCCGCCCGACCCGCCGACGACGCCTGGTCCATCGGCACCGGCGGCGCCACCAGCGGTGGCCCCGGCGGCACCGGGTTGAAGTCCGGCCCGGGTGAGCGGTACGCCCTGATGGAGATGCCGAGCAGCACCAGCATCACGACGACACCGAGCGACACCAGAATCCAGGGAGTGGACACCACGGCGACCGGGCCGGATGGAAACTCTCGGGAAGCGCGGCGCATACCGGACATGTCTCTCCTCAGCAGGCAGCCCGGTCAGCGTAGCGATCAAGGGCGGCACCCGGAAGTACCGGACAAAGACCCAGCAGTCCTAACAGTACGCTCAACCCGTTCCACATGGTGATCCGTTGAGCACGCAGCCGAGCGGATAGTCGCCGCCACCGGTGCGGCTGACCCGCAACTGCACCGTCTGCGTCACCCCGGCCGCCAACGGCTTACTGCCGCTGAGCAGGTATCTTCCCCCGCCCTTGATGGACACCGAAACCCCCGGCCCACTGGAGGCCCGGAGGCCGGTGACCTCGGCGCTGAACGCCAGATCGAGCTGCCACTCGATCGGGCCGCCGGTGCCGTTGCGTACCACCAACTCGGCCTGGATGGAGTCCGCGTCAGCGCTCTGTAGTCGGTAGCTTGCGGTCAGCACACCGGTGTCGGGGGCCGCCGGGGCCGGCGCGGACGTGGTGCTGGCCGGTGACCGGCTGGGATCCGTTCCGGAGGCTCCGGTAACCGACGGCGACGGCACCGGCGACGTGGGCGCGACAGGCGTGGTCGAGCCGCTCGGTGTGGCCGGCAGCTGGCCGGTCGGCCCGGCCGCGCTCGGCGGCCCGGCCGGATCGGACGCGTCGACGGAGTTCGTGGCATCCGGTAGGACCGGAAGGACCATCGGCGGACCGGCGGACCATGTCGCGGGCCGCTCCGGACCACGGAAGGCCAGGGCCGCCACCACCAGCAGCACCGCAAGCACTGAGACACCGACCAGGAGCACCACCCAGGGTGCGGAGGCGATCATCCTGGGCCACTGCCAACGGCGGGTTGTCTCGCCGCTCTCGTCGCCGGTCTGGTCACCGGTCTGGTCAGCGGCCGGCTGCACGGACATCTGGTCCCCCTGTCGTCACCGAGGCGACAGCCTAGTGGACGGACGGATCTCCGGAACAGCGCGTGACAGCGACCCGACGGCGACGGCCGGAACACCTCAGCCGGTGCGGACCACGGTGCAGATCACCGGCCCGTCGTCGGTGCTGCGCAGCAGGTAGCGGTACCGTTCGCCGGGCACCTGCCGACCCTGGCTGTCCAGGAACTCCCACCGCACGGCGACCAGCGTGAGCAGGGCGGAGATCTCCTGCACCTGCTCGATGTCGGCGTGCGCGGCGACCAACTTCCGCTCGGCGTACTCCGGCGCCGCGCCCACGAAGGACAGTGCGACCGCCGCGGGCGAGGTGAACGAGAAGCTGTAGGTGTCGGCGACCACCAACCCGGGCAGGGCGTAGCAGCCGGCGATCGCGGGCAGGTCGCCGGCGGTGAGCGCCACACCGTACCGGTCGAAGAAGTCGGACAGCGTGTCGAGATCGGTGGAGGCAGTCACGTCGCAAGCAATTGCCACCACGCCCGGCGGCCAAACCTCAGCGCGGCGGGATCCGCACCTCGATCTCACTGCCCAGCCGGGCCCCACCGTGCAGGCCGAGATCGTCGCCGCTCCAGAACCGGCCCGGGTCGTACCAGTTCGGTCGGCGGCCGGCCGGCAGCAGGCCCATCGCCTCGTAGGTGACCGCCACTACCTCCGCGCAGTACGCCGTCTCCAAGGTCCGCTCGGCCACCGCCGGGCTCGGCTGCCGCCGGCCGCGCACCGGCAGGCGAGCGCTGGGCACCCGCCCGCGCAGCCACCGCCAGGCCAGTTGGGCGGTGGACGGGAACGGGGTGCCGTCCAGCCGCGCGATGGTCCGCAACACCGACTGTTCCATCGCCGCGTCCGCCGGTGGGTCGAGCTGACGCAACCAGGCCCGCTGACCGTACCGATTGGCCCAGACGCACACCGCGTCTCGCAGGTCGTGCAGCTGCACACCGCGCTGGTGGGTGCCGGTCCACAGGTCCGGCAGCGATCTGCCCAGCTCGGCGTGCCACATCAGCGGCGGCATGTCGTCCAGGACCACCGCCATGCCCACATGGTTGACCGGGCTGTTCGTGGTGAACTGGATGGCCCGGTCGGGCACGCTTCGACCTCGGAAGACCCACACGTCGCCGGTACGGGTCAGCTCCACCGCCTCGTCCAGGCTGATGCTCATAGGGGACTACCCTAGGCGGATGCGGCAACGGATGCGGTGGTGGAAGGTCCTCGGACTGGCCGGGCTGGCGGGCGTCGCGGCCTCCGGCGTGGTGATCGCCCGAGCCGAGCGGCGGCGGCGCACGTACACCCCGGAGGAGATCCGCGCCCGACTCCTCGACCGGCACGCGGAGGCCACCGCCAACCCACCTGGCGACTGATCCTCTAGTCCACGTCGGTGTGGTTGCGGGTCCAGCGACCACCGACCGGGCGGCTGTCGCAGCGCAGCGCGCCCTCGGCGTTGCCGGCCAGGTCGTTCTCCTCGACCCGACAGGAGACGCAGGTGCCCCGCTCGGTGACCCAGATGCCGTAGCCCTGGGTCGGTTCCGAGCTGTTGTCCCAGATCCGGTTGCCGCGTACCGTCGCGGAATCGAAGTGCGCGTTGACGGTGATGCCGGCCCGGACCGGTGCCGGCGCGGGCAACTCGTACGCCGCCCCGGGCGGCGGGACGTCCTCGTTCCACGCGTTCTCCGCGTCCGGCCGCAGATCGGCCAGGGCCAGATCGGTGTCGGTGTTCCCCACCACCACCGCGAGCCGGGAGCCCACCCGCAGGATCTTTCCCCGGTGCCCGTCGGCACGCCAGCACGCGGAGCGGTCCGTCATGGCGCGGCGGGCGTACCAGACCGACTCTCCGCTGCCGGTGGCCGCCGCCTCGCACTGCCGGCCGTTGTTGCGGATCCGGTTGTCGACGAACATCGCGTCCACCATCGGCCGGTCGACCCGGATCGCGTCCAAGCCGTTGTCCCAGAAGTCGTTTCCGTCGATGACGATCTCCGCCGCCGGGCCCTGGTAACCGTCACCCAGGTCGTGCTGGTGGTAGCCGTGTCCACCGTTGCCACTGATCCGGTTGCCCCGGATGGTGTACGCCCCGGGCGTGTTGCCCACGCTGATGCCGTCCCGGACGTTGCGGTCGATCACGCAGTCGGTGAGGATGCCGCCCCGGCCCGCGACTCCCGCGGTGCCGTTGCCGGAGATGTCGAAACCGGCCTCCAGGTTGCCGGTGATCGTGCATCCGGAGACGATCAGCCCGTCGGCTCCCCAGTCGGAGATGCCGAACCGGTTGGCCTGGCTGTGGCAGCCGATGATGCGGTATCCACGCGGCGGCTCCCAGTACGGCTTCTGCAACTCCAGGAAGATTCCATTGGTGCCGTTGCCGAGCGTGGTGCAGTTGGTGATGGTGCAACGCTCCACCGCCCCCCAACCCCCCACACCG
>NZ_POTX01000164.1 GCF_003236305.1 Micromonospora endophytica
GCCAGCGTTCGTCCTGAGCCAGGATCAAACTCTCCAACAAAAACCTGTTGAACAATCCATCCCGACAACAAACAAAATGTTGCCAAAGGAATCCCAAACCAGCCAGATCCGAAGACCCAACCAGCACGGGGCAATAAATCAATTGGCACTGGCTTATCAAGCACCCTGTTGAGTTCTCAAAGAACAACCACACACCATCAGAACACCCACACCAAGCAGGCACCCATCCGGGGCTTCATGTCCCACACCCGCCACTCTCGCGCCGGGCACTTTTACTACGTTACCTCACCTTCTGGCCCGTGTCAAACCGTGTGTCCCGGTCCGTCACGCTTCAGGCGGTTCGGCACCCGCGACCAGGCACAGCGGAGATCCGCTTCACCAGATCGTCGGATTTGGCAGGCCGGCCGCTGCGGTCTCCCGCGAGCTCGCCCGGTTCCCTGCCGGTCGTGAACCTTACCCGGTCGGCTCCGCCTCACCAAATCCGCCTCGCGGCGAATCCGGGGCACCGCCCGTACCGGCTCGGACCGGGGAGAACCCGGCCGACCCGGAGGTCACTTCCCGCGCTCCGGCCTCCGGGGCTTTCGCCCCGTTCGTCCGTTCCGCGCTGGCAGAGAGAAAGTTACGCGGCCACCGGTTTGATCGTCAAATCCGTGGGTAGCGGCGCCCGTCACAGCAGCGCACCGTCACCACCACAGCCACTCCCGGTCACCCAGGTCCCATTGATCCCCAGGCGCCCCGACAGCCCCGACCCCGACCACAACAGCTCCCCGTTTCGGTGGCGGGGGTCAGCGCTTACCGCGTCGGGAGGCTCGCCAGGCGCGGACGCCGAGCAGACCGACTGTGGTGCCGATGGCCAGGGACGCCGCGATGAGCAGCGCGTGCACCCAGAGGAAGCCGGTCGCCGGCCAGTCACCGACCGTGCCACTGGCCCAGGAGCGCGGGTCGTTCCAGATGGCCACGGCGAACCGGGGCCAGATCACCCAGGTCCAGACGCCGACGCCGACGAGGAAGACAGCCCAGCCACGCGACAACACCATGGTGGCCGAGTATGCCAGCGGCCTCGGCACCACGGCCGGAAGCACCTCGGGCGGTGGCCGGTTCTCGTTAGGATGCACCGGCACCGTTCGAGGCGGAGGTGGAGACGTATGGTCCGCGACCGTCCGCTGACGGCGCTCGCGCTGGTGGCTGCGGTGCTGACCGGCGCGCTGGTGACGCCCGCGCCGCCGGCGGTCCACGCCGCACCCGGGTACTGCCAGAGTCCGAGCGACCCCGGTGAGGTGAACACCGAGACGCCCTGGCACCAACGGTGGCTCGCGCCGCAGCGGGTGTGGCCGTTCAGCACCGGTGCGGGGGTGCGGGTCGCCGTCATCGACTCCGGCACGGACGGCAGCCACCCCCAGCTCACCGGACGGGTCACCACCGGCTTCGACCCGCTGCACGGGACGTTCCGCGGGGATGTCGACTGCGTGTCCCACGGCACCGCCGTCGCCAGCATCATCGCCGCCCGCCAGCGGAACGGCGTCGGCTTCCACGGCCTGGCGCCGGACGCCACGATCGTGCCCATCCGGGTCAGCGAGCGCATCGCCGGGGAGGTCGACGGTGAGGAGGTCTCCGCCACGGTCTTCGCGCAGGCGATCCGGCAGGCGGTCGACGACGGCGCCGACGTGATCAACCTGTCGGTGACGCTCTACCGCCAGGACCCCGAGGTGGAAGCCGCCGTCCGGTACGCCGTGGAGCGGGACGTCGTGCTGGTCGCCGCCGTCGGCAACCAGCACCGGGAAGAGGGGCCCGACCCGGTGCCGTACCCGGCCGCGTACGACGGGGTGATCGGGGTGGGAGCCGTCGACGCCACCGGTACGAGGATCGCGAAGTCGCAGGTCGGGCCGTACGTGGACATCGTCGCGCCGGGTGGCGCGGTGGTGGCCGCCACCCACGTCAGCGGTCACGCCGTGTACGAGGGCACCAGCTTCGCCACACCGATGGTGAGCGCGACCGCCGCGCTGATCCGTTCGGCGGAACCCCGGTTGTCGGCGAAGGAGGTCACCCGACGGCTGCTGGCCACCGCCGACCCGGTTCCGGGAAACGCCGACCAGGGCTACGGCCGAGGGGTGGTCAACCCGTACCGGGCGGTCACCGAACGGCTGACCAGCGCGGCACCGGTGGCCCAGCCGCCGCTGCCCGAGGTGCGGTACGACGCGGCCGCCCAGGAGCGCGCCGACCGCTGGGCGTGGTTCGGCCGGGTGGCGCTCTGGATCGGCCTGGCCCTGGCGGTCCTGGCGGCCGGTGTGGCGGCGCTTGCGGCGCTGCTGCCCCGTGGCCGGCGGACGCGCTGGCGGCCCACCCGACCGTCGGCGCCACCGCCCGCCGGCTCCGAGATCGACGAGCCGGAGGAGATCTTCTTCCAGGTGCCCACCTCGATGACCCGGGACTGACGCCGATGACCCGGGACTGACGTCGATGAGTCGGGACTGACGCCGATGAGTCGGGACTGGCGTCGATGACCGGGGACTGACGTCGGCTGGGCCGGGGACCAGCCACCGTGACCGGCTGGTCCAGGGCAAGAAACGACGAATGGCCCGGCGGGTGCGCCGGGCCATCGCTCTGTCAGGTCGAAGCGGGTCAGCCGCCGAACTTCGCGCGGTTGGCCGCCTCGCGGGCCTGCATCGCGGCGGCCGAATCGCGCAGCGCCCGCTCGATCCGGCCGAGCAGATCCCGCAGGTCGTTGGCGGCCGACTCCCACTCGGTCTGCCGCTGGAAATACGCCTCGCGGGCGTCACCGTCCCAGGTGGCGAGCATCGGGGCGATGCCGGACTTGAGGCCCTCCAGCTCGCTGTTCATGCCCCGGACCGCGCCGCCGCAGTTGTCCGCCGCCGCGTTCAGGGCGGCGAAGTTGTACTTGAGCTCCATTACGATCTTCCCCCCGTCAGAGCTTCAGCGCCGCGGTGATCTGGCCGGCAGTCGCACCCGCGTGCTGCATCTCGGACCGGATCTCGTCGTCGCTGACGTCGTAGTCCTTACCGGCCGAGCCGACGGCCTCGGCGATCGCGCGCAGCGCGACGTTCAGCCGGGCCATGTCACCGTCGAACCGCTCACGGACCTGCTGGAAGGAACCCGCACCCGCACCCTTCCACTGGTCGTACAGCGGCGCGAGCTGGTCCATCAGGCGGTTCAGGTTGCCGGTGAGCCGGTCGGCGACGGCATCGACGTCACCTTCGGTCTTCAGCATCAAGCCGGTGTCGGTCTGCATCGACATGGCGGAACACCCCCGTTCTCGTTCATTCGCTCGGCATCGCCGGAGCGGCATGTCAATCGGCGCTCACACCTGAGTCGACGCTCACGCCGCGCGTTCGTACGCACGGTATCGGGTCGTGCCCAGGCTCGCTAGCCCGCAAGCTGGTCGACGGCTCCATAGTGGCTGGTCGGCTGGCCGGTGCCGCCGCCGGCCAGTGGTCACTCCGGGTCGAGTGCGAGTTTCGCGGCGGTCGGGTCGAGGGCCGGGCCGGCGGGCAACCGGACCACCAGGCTGGCGGGCAACCGCACCGGCTGCACACCCCCGTAGCCCAGCATCCCCGACACCTCCTCGGTGGCCAGCGGGTAGCGGTAACCCAGGTCGGTCACCAGGTTGAGGGTGCCGGCCTCCTGGTCGGGTGAGGAGACGGCGGTGACCAGCACGCCGTGACCGGGTTCGATGACCACCCGGTCGGCCAGCGGCACGCCGTCCCGGGTCTGCTCCCGGGTGCGTACCGGTTCGCGTACCGGTTGGACCTGGGCGTCGAACAGCACCGTCGGTTCGTCCTGGCCGGGCTGGTAGGCGGCGCAGATCGCCGGCTGGTCACCGGCGAGGCGGGCGATCTCGGGTCGCTGCTCCGGTGCGCGGTGCCGGCCCTGACCCGGTGGCGCTGCCTTCGGTGCGGCAGCGGCGGCACCGGCGGCCAGCTCGATCGGGGCCGGCCGGCCGCCGTCCGGGTACGCGGCCTGGGTGGCGTCGTCGGCCAGCAGCAGGTCCGCCTGCACCGGGGTGATCGGCACCAGTCGTTCCCGCTCAGCGAGGTAGTACTGGCGGCTGCCGTTCTGGCTCTCCACCACGAAGACCTGACCGACCCGGGCGTCCGGCAGCGCCGACGAGAACGTTCCCCGGTCGGCGACCTGGCGGGGGGCGATCGGCTCACCGGCGGGCAGCGCGTTCAACCACGCGCCGCCGACCTCGACCACCGGTTCGGCGCTCATGGTGAGCCCCTCCAGCACGATCTTCTCGTTGCGGATCTCGTACCTGTGGTCCCGCCAGATCAGGTGGGTCCGCTTGGTCTTGCGGTCGCGGACCAGCAGCGCGGTGTCGCCCGGCTCCCGCCCGCCGACGGGCGCGCGACCCACGGTGAGCACCGTGGTGACGACGGTGCCACCGGCGGCGTCGCGGGCCGGTTGGGTGCAGAGCGTCCACGGCCCGGCCAGGATCCGGCCCCGGGCCGGCAACGCGTCCGGCGCGTCCGGGATGCCGATGCGGGGTCCGCGCGGGGTGCCGACGAGCGAGTTGCGCGAGACCGAGACCGTCGGCGCGGCCGATCCGAGCGCCAGCAGGGCGGAGGCGTAGTTGACCACCGGGTGCAGACGTCCCTCCCGGTAGAGGTACCGGGTGCCGGTCTCCTTCTCCAGGATGACGGCTGGGTTGTCCTTCCACTTCGTGGCCCCGCCGGGACGCAGCAGGCCGTACACCCCGACCGCAGCGAGGCAGAGCACGGCCACCATGACGCTGGCGAAACCCGCGCCACCGAGCCGGCGGAACGGCGCCGACGCCGGATCGGGTTCGCGGGCCACCAGCGCGGAGGTCATCCGCTGGAGGAAGAACTGGTACGACTGGACCTGGTCGCGCCGGGACGGCATGGCAGTCTCCCCCGTCAGCCGTTGATCGCGCGCATGAACGCGTACAGGCCGAGCACGCTGCACGCCACCGGGACCACGGCGAGTTGGAGCAGGATGTCGCAGATGTCGCCGAGCCGGGCCAGCCGGGGTGACGGGGCGCGGCGGCTGTAGGCGAGCCCGGCGGCGGCTGAGATGCCGGCACCGACCAGCGCCAGCGGCAGCACCGCCAGCACCCGCGCCGCGGTCGACGCGTCGGCCGCTCCGACCAGCGGCAGCAGGGCCAGTCCGAGCAGGCCGACGGCGAGCATCGGCACCCGGTGCCGGACGGTCGGCACCAGCCGGGCCCGGAGCAGGTAGCCCAGGGAGATCACCCCGGCGAGCAGCAGCGCGGAGAGGCTGCCGGTGGCGGTGAGGACGAGCAGACAGCCGATGGTGACCAGGAACGCCCCGAAGATCATGCCGGTGAGCACCTCGTCGGCGCGGGCGGTGGCCTGGTAGACCACTTCGCGCCGGGGTTGCGGCTCGTCGCGTACCAGGTCCTCGGGGGTGCGGGGCAGCGCGGGCATCGGCATCTTCCCGAGCCGTACGGAGAGCAGCGGCATCGCGGGCAGCAGCAGCGCGACCGCGCTGACCACGACGGCGCTGCCCTGGGCCGCGTCCATGGAGCCGAGGGCGAGCAGCCCACCCACCATGCCCCAGAACCCGACGAAGACGGCGGCCACGAAGACCCGTGTCGCGTCACCGACGCCGAGCAGGCCGAGCAGGCCGGAGAGGAGCAGCACCGCCGAACCGAGCAGCACGTGCGGCGCGCCGAGCGTCCAGACCGACTCGCCGGTGCCGATCACCAGCACGCCACCGACGAAGGCGTAGGGCAGGCCGGCGGCGGCGACCACCGCGCCGGCAAGGGAGTCGGCCATCGCCCGGGACAACACGATGCCGCAGATCAGCAGCAGCCCGGCGGTGCCGAGGGCGATCGCGCCGCCGAGCCAGCCGGGCTGGTCGGAGGTGACGATCACGACCAGTCCGAGCAGCAACAGCACGCCGGCCACGATCAGGCCGGTGAGCCGGGTCGCGAACGGGGACCAGGCCACGCCGCGCCGCCGGGCGCCGTCGGCGACAGCCTCCATCAGATCGTCGTACGCCAGCTCGGGCCATTCGGTGCGGCGGGGCACCAGGTGCAGGGTCTCGCCGTCGCGGACGTTCTGGGCGGAGAGCGTACGGGTCAGGTCGACCGGGCTGCCGTCGCCACGACGCAGCATCCAGCCGCCGTGCGCGGTGCCGTCCGACGGTGCCTCGTCGGCCTGGCGCAGCACGGCGGGGAGCAGCCCGACGATCGGCAGATGCTCGGGCAGGGCGAGATCCAGCCGCCGGTTGGGGGCGATGACGGCGATGCGCGCGAGTCCGGTTCCGGCCTGGGTGACCACTGACGACCCCTCGGTACGAGGAGCGGGCCGAGCGGCCCGCGGCTGTCCTGACGCGCACAGGCTACCTACCATGTGCCGGTGACGCGGGTGCCGGTTGTTCGCGGCGACCGAGCGTACGGGGGTGCCGGACGTGTGCTGCACGTCCATTTGAGGCAACGGAGGTCTGTCACGTGAGCACGGTGGTCGTGAAGCGACCTGCCCGGCAGCCGGAGCCGGAGTACCCCTCCGGCGAGGTGCTGCTGGACGCGCCGCCCGAGGTGCCACCACCGGTCGGCAAGGCGTGGGGGCAGATGTTGATGCTGCTGCCGATGCTCGCCGGTTCCTTCGCGATGGCGTTGATGTTCGCCGGCCGGGGCGGGTCGACGCTCGGGTACGTCACCGGTGGCCTGTTCGGACTCTCCGCCCTCGGCATGCTCGGCTCCCAGTTGGCGAACAACTCCGGTGGCCCCGGCAAGCAGGAGATGTTGCAGCGCCGCCGCGAATACATGACCCACCTGTCCCGGCAGCGACGCCGGGTGCTCAAGACGGTCCGCCGGCAGCGGGAGGCCGCTTTCTACCGGCACCCGGATCCGGACACCCTCTGGTCGTTGCCGCTGGGTCCGCGGTTGTGGGAGCGGCGTCGGGGTGACGTGGACTTCGGCACCGTCCGGATCGGGCTCGGGCCGCAGGAGCTGGCCACGCCGCTGGTGCCGCCGCCGGCCACCACGCTGGAGAAGCTGGAGCCGATGTGCGCGTTGGCGTTGCGCCGGTTCCTCACCACCTACGGCGAGGTGCCGGACCTGCCGGTGACGATGGCGTTGAACGGGTTCGCCCGGGTGCACCTGCGCGGCGACGTCGACGCCGCCCGGGGCATGGTCCGGGCGGTGCTCGCCCAGGCCACCGCCTTCCACGCGCCGGACGACATGCTCGTCGCGGTCTGCGTCTCACCGGATCGGCGGGCGCACTGGGAGTGGACGAAGTGGCTGCCGCACGCCCTGCACCCGTCGCGTACCGACGCGTTGGGTCAACTGCGGCTGGTGGCGCCCTCGGTGAGCGGGCTGGAGGCGATGCTCGACGACGTGCTGGCCAGCCGGCCCCGGTTCAACGCCAGCGGGGGCGCGCTGCACGTGGGCGGGCCGCACGTGCTCGTGGTGATCGACGGCGGCGACACCGCTGGTTCGGACCACCTGATGACCGAGGGCGGCGTGGAGGGCGTCACGCTGCTCGACCTCTCCACCCCGCCGCCGCGCCTGCTCGACCGGGCCCGGCTGGTGCTGGACGTGACGGCCGACCACCAGCTGCACAGCACCACTGTGGACGGCCAGGCGGAGATCGGTCGGGCCGACGACTGCCGGCTGCCGGAGATCGAGGCGCTGGCCATGCAGCTGGCCCCGCTGCGGCTGTCGGCCGCCTCCCGGGGCAGCAGCGGTGACACTCCGCTCACCACCGAACTGGGTCTGGTCGAGCTGCTCGACCTCGGTGACCCGTACGAGTTCGACGTGGACCGGGCCTGGCAGCCGCGACCGAACCGGGACAAACTGCGGGTGCCGATCGGGGTGGGTGCCGACGGCGCGCCGGTGGAGCTGGACCTGAAGGAGTCGGCGCAGGACGGTATGGGCCCACACGGGCTGCTCATCGGCGCCACCGGTTCCGGCAAGTCGGAGCTGCTGCGGACGTTGGTGTTGGCACTGGCGGCGACGCACTCCTCGGAGAGCCTCAACTTCGTCCTGGTCGACTTCAAGGGTGGTGCCACCTTCACCCGGCTGGACGGGTTGCCGCACACCAGCGCCGTGATCACCAACCTGGCCGACGAGCTGCCGCTGGTCGACCGGATGACCGACGCCATCAACGGTGAGCTGGTGCGCCGGCAGGAGCTGCTGCGGTCGGCGGGCAACTACGCCTCGCAGCGCGACTACGAGAAGGCACGGGCGGCGGGTGCGCCGCTGGCGCCGCTGCCGAGCCTGCTGATCATCTGCGACGAGTTCTCCGAACTGCTCACCGCCAAGCCCGACTTCATCGACATGTTCGTGCAGATCGGTCGGGTCGGCCGGTCGCTCGGCGTACACCTGCTGCTGGCCTCGCAGCGGTTGGAGGAGGGGCGGCTGCGCGGGCTGGACACCCACCTGTCGTACCGGATCGGTCTGCGTACCTTCTCGGCGATGGAGTCGCGGGTGGTGCTGGGCGCCACCGACGCGTACGAGCTGCCCCGCTCGCCGGGCCACGGCTACCTGCGTTTCGGCACCGAGCCGCTGGTGCGGTTCAAGGCGGCGTACGTCTCCGGCGCCTACCGCAGCACGGCCGCGGCAGCGGTCGCGGCCGGTGGCGGCGAGGATCAGGTACGCGAGTACAGCACCGCCTACGTGGCTCCGCCGGTGACCCGTACGCCGCAGGAGGAGGAGCCGCCGGAGCCCACCGACGGGGTCGGCGAGAGCGTGCTGGACATCCTGGTCGGGCGGCTCGTCGGCCGGGGCAAGCCGGCTCACCAGGTGTGGCTTCCGCCGCTGGCCGAGCCGCCGACGCTGGATCAGTTGCTGCCACCGCTCACCACCGACCAGGCGCGGGGGATCACCGTGGCGCACGCCGGTCTGCTGGGCGAGTTGCAGGTGGCGGTCGGCATCGTGGACAAGCCGTACGAGCAGCGCCGGGACGTGCTCTGGTTCGACCTGGCCGGCGCGGCGGGACACGCGGTGATCGTGGGCGGTCCGCAGAGCGGCAAGAGCACCCTGCTGCGTACGGTGGTCACCTCGCTGGCGCTCACCCACACCCCGCGCGAGGTGCAGGTGTACTGCCTCGACCTGGGCAGCAGCGCGCTGTCGTCGCTGCGTGACCTGCCGCATGTCGGCTCGGTGGCGACCCGGCTCGACGCCGGTCTGGTCCGGCGCACCATCGCCGAGCTGCAACTGCTGATGGGTGAGCGGGAGCGGCGGTTCGCCGAGCGTGGGGTGGACTCGATGGCCGCGTACCGGCGGGCCCGCCGGCACGGCCAGCACGACGACGACCCGTTCGGTGACGTCGTCCTGGTCATCGACGGGTGGGCGACGCTGCGGGCGGAGTTCGAGGATCTCGAACCGACGATCAACGACATCGCCAACCGGGGGCTCTCCTTCGGCATCCACCTGGTCGTCACGGCGGGCCGCTGGATGGACCTGCGCCCGGCCGTCCGGGACGTCTTCGGCACCCGGCTGGAGCTGTGGCTGGCCGACCCCAGCGACTCCAACCTGGACCGCAAAGCGGCGATGAACGTGCCGGAAAAGTCACCGGGTCGGGGCATCACCCCGGACGGGCAGCAGTTCCTGGCGGCGCTGCCCCGGGCCGACAGCGCGCAGGAGGCCGAGAGCCTGCCCGAGGGCGCCCGGCGGCTGGTCACCGAGCTGGCCGCCGCCTGGCAGGGGCCGGGTGCGCCGCCGATCCGGCTGCTGCCGCCGGTGGTGCCGTACGGCAGTCTGCCGAACACCGGGCGACCCGGCGTGCCGATCGGCATCGCCGAGGTCGACCTCCAGCCGGTCCACCTGGATTTCGCCGCCGACCCGCACTTCATCCTCTTCGGCGACGGCGAGTCGGGAAAGAGCACCTTCCTGCGGTCGCTGGCGCAGACGATCGTCGACCGGCACGACCTGACCGAGGCCCGGGTGGTGCTCGTCGACTACCGGCGCAGCCTGCTCGGCGACATCACCACGCCGCACCTGATCGGGTACGGCTCGACCGCGCAGGTCACCGAGAGCATCGTCGCCGAGGTGGCGGCGGTGATGCGCGACCGGCTGCCCCCGCCCGACATCGACGCGGAGCGGTTGCGGGCCCGGGACTGGTGGAAGGGCCCCGACCTGTACGTGCTGGTCGACGACTACGACCTGGTGGCCGGCGCGGGCAGCAACCCGCTGACCCCGCTGTTGGAGTTCCTGCCCCAGGCCCGGGACATCGGCCTGCACCTGATCATCGCCCGCCGCACCGGTGGGGCGAGCCGGGCGCTCTACGAGCCGGTGCTGATGCGGCTGCGCGAGATCAGCACACCGGGCATCGTGATGTCCGGTAACCGGGACGAAGGCGTACTGCTCGGCACGGTACGGCCCGGGCCGCTGCCCCCCGGGCGTGGCTGGTTGGTGGCGCGACGTGGTGGCACCCGTCTGGTGCAGTTGGTGCACCTGCCGCAGCGCTCCTGACCCGGGGGTTCGGGGTTGCCTGATCAGGCGCTCTTCGGCCAGAGTGGACCTGCGACGCGCGGTTGAATGGCTCCGCTTGACGGGGCTCAGGGCAGCCGCGCCAGCACCATGTGATCGGACGGGGGAGGGATCATGGGCGATGACTGGCTCGTCAATGAAGAGATCAAAGTAGATATCCAGCGACTGAAGGATTTCGCGGAGGCGGTCCGTAAGGAACTGGAAAGCAACTTCCAGCCCAGCTACGAGAACGGCCTTCGCCCGATGCTCGCCGAGCGGGCACCGTTCGGTGACGGCGGGCTGAAGGAAGCCGCGTTCTTTGGGGAGCGCCACGAGGACAGCCGGATGGCGGTCATGCAGCTGATGGCCGACGTGATGCGCGGCCTGGCCTCGCTGAGCGGTGCCGCGCGAGCGATCTCGGCGGAGTACGCCGACGGTGACGCCATGGTCAAGGCCACCCACGACGACGTCTTCAACGCCTTCACCGACGTCGACGGCCAGCAGACCCTCGACGGCACCTGGCAGCACAGTGGCGGCGGCTCGGGAAGTCAGGACCGGGCATGAGCGACGACTACTACGGCTGGCAGCCGATAAACATCCCCAGCTACGGGGGCTACTCGGACGATTACGCCGCGGACCGGGGCGCCCAGTACCAGCCGTACGAGCCGACCGCGTGGGACGCGGTCGACATCGAGCGGATGCGCGACTTCGTCCGCAAGGAGGACGACGGGAGCACCGCGTCGCTGGCGGAGACGTGGTCCCGGGCGGCCGACCTGCTCTCCGTTACCCGGGAGAACCTGCGGCAGCATGCTGACGCGCTGAACGCCAGGTGGGACTCACCGGCGGGCCGGTTCTTCATGTCGAAGGTGGGTGCCGCGCTGCATTCGCTCGACGAGTGGCAGCGGGTCGCCTCCGACAACGCCAGCGGCCTGACCCAGCTGGCTGACAAGATCTCCAAGGCTCGCGACGACATGCAGGAGCTGTGGCGTCAGTACGAGACCGAGCAGCAGCGGCAGCAGCGGATCCACGACGAGGACAAAGCCAAGATCACTTTCAGTGATCTCTTCGGCGACAAGCACAAGACGCCGGAGGAGGTCCGACAGGACTTCCACAAGCGCGCCAAGGACATCGCCAAGCCGTTGGCGGACTTCTACATCGACGTCTACATCACGAAGATCTCGCGCGGCGGGAAATACAAGGGCCCGACAACGGAGCCGGAGTCCTTTGACGACAGCTCGGTGCCACCGAGCCGGCCGGACGGGTCCGTACGCCCGCCGAGCCGGTCGGACGTGTCCGGACCGAACCACCCGGACCTGCCGAACCGCCCGGACCTGCCGGATTCGTCCAACCCGCCGGAGGTGATCAATCGGCCGCCCGACGGGGTCACCGTGCTGCCGCCCCGGGAGGTGCCGGACGGTCCCGGCCTCGCCGGCACCGCGCCACCGATCGCACCACCCGCTCCGGTGCCGACGCCACCGTCACCCGTCCCGCCGAGCCCACCCGTGGCACCCGGTCCGCCGCCGGTGGTGGGGCTGCCCGGTGTCCGGCCGATCAACCCGGGTCCAGGTCCAGGCCCGGGACCGAGGCCGGTCCTGACCCGGCCGCCCCTGCCCGGGCCGGGGCCGACGCCGCCGGTCACGCGCCCGCCGCTGAACCGCGCCACCCTGCCCGGAGTCGGCGGCCCGCCAGTCACCGGCCAGCGCGGCCCGATCCCGAACAACGCGACCCTGCCGGGCAACACCGGCACCGGCCGGCCGATGGACGGACGTCTTCGGCCAAGCACGGTGAACTCGCCGACCACCCCGCCGCCGTCGAACCCGCGCCTGCCAGGTGCCACCGCCGGCTCCGGCCAGCGCGGTGGCCCTGCCGGCCCCGGCCAGCGCGGCGCTCCTGCCGGGCGGCCGGCGACTCCACCGCCCAGCCTCGGTGGCCCGCGCGGCACCGCCCCCGCGGCGTCGCCCAAGCCGAGTTCGCCACTCACCGGCAAGCCGCCGGCACCGGCGGCCAGCCCCACCGGCGGCACGCGACCCGCCTTGGACGGCCGTGCCGGCGTCGCCCGCCCGGCACCGGCTACCGGTCCGGCACCGTCGCTCGGCGGGCGCACCGCACCGACCACGCCGACCCCGAACCGGGCCGGTGCCCGCAAGGGAAAGCCGGAAACC
This sequence comes from Micromonospora endophytica, assembly GCF_003236305.1. Lineage (GTDB taxonomy): Bacteria > Actinomycetota > Actinomycetes > Mycobacteriales > Micromonosporaceae > Micromonospora > Micromonospora endophytica. The sequence continues at coordinate 12,577 of NZ_POTX01000164.1, forward strand.
TGGGAGTACGGCGACGGAGACGACGAGTTGTGGCACACCGAGGCGTCAGCGGTCGGCGTCGTCGAGGCACCGGCCGAACACCGTCCCCGTGAGCAGGGCAGGTCACTCGGTCAGAGCTGATCCGGACGGGCCCGGCCACCTCACGCGGGGTGTCCGGCCCGTACCATGCGGTGACCGTCCAACCCGGTCGCCAGTTGCAGAGGAAGGCAGACGGGCATGCGTGTCCTGACCCGGCCGGTGGCGGCCCTGGCCCTCACCACCGTCAGCGTCCTGACGGCGATGAGCCTCACCGCCACACCCGCCTCGGCGGACTCCATCCGGGACGACTCGTGGCACCTCAAAGCCCTTGATCTGGCCGAGGTGCACAAGACCAGCCAGGGTGAGGGCGTGGTGGTGGCGGTGGTCGACAGCGGCGTGAACGCTGATCACCCGGACCTGAGGGGCAACGTGCTGCCCGGCATCGACTTCGCGGTCGAGGAGAACAAGGGCCGCGTCGACCGGGAGGATGGCGGCGGCCACGGCACCGGCGTGGCCTCGCTCATCGCCGGGCACGGGCACGGGCCCGGCAACCGGGACGGGGTGCTCGGGGTCGCGCCGAAAGCCAAGATCCTGCCGGTGACCGTGCGGAACCAGAAAGGCACACTGAATTCGTTGAGCTTGATGGCCGCCGGGGTCAACTGGGCGATCGACAACGGTGCCGACGTCATAAACGTCTCGATATCCGGCAGCTTCAGTCACGAGCTGAACCGCGCGGTGGAGCGCGCGTACGAGCAGGGCATCATCGTGGTGGGCGCGGTCGGCAACCGCAAGGAAGGCAGCATCGGCCACCCGGCCCGGCACGACAACGCCATCGCCGTCAACGGCACCGACCGCAAGGGTGTCATCAGCGACGTGGCCGCGTTGCCGGCGGTCGAGGTCGACATCACCGCACCCGGTGAGGACATCCTGGTGGCGGGCCGCAACGGCGACTACCGCATCGCGACCGGCAACAGCGCCTCCGCCGCCCTGGTCTCCGGCGCGCTGGCCCTGATCAAGGCGAAGTACCCGGACCTGAACGCGGAGCAGTTGTTTCAACGGCTGCTGGAGACCACCCAGGACAAGGGCGATCCGGGCCACGACGACTACTACGGCTGGGGCGCACTCGACATTGGGCAGGCGCTCACCGGCGAACCGGACGGTCGTACCGCCCCCACCGCGAGTGCCGCGCCGGAGCCCACCGAACGCCAGTCGTGGCAGGAACCGCGTGACCGCGATGACGGAATGCTGCTCTTCGTCTGGGCCGGCATCATCGCGCTGTTGGTGCTCCTGGTCGGTGCCATCGTCCTGCTGCTGCGCGCCCGGTCCCGCCGAGCCCGCCTCGCCACCGGCAACCCGCCGCTGCCCGTCGGCTCACCCACCGGACATGCCGTAACCCCGCAACCCCTTCCGACC
>NZ_POTX01000165.1 GCF_003236305.1 Micromonospora endophytica
CGCCGACGCCTCAGGCCGCTTCTTCCGTCCGGACTGCTCGTTCAGTGTCGCGGTCATCACGGCACCCTCCTCACCAGGCACAACGCCCGGCAGGTCAGGCCGGAAACACCGTTAGATCCACACGCCCCGCTGAGCGCATCCGGGCGAGCAACCCGTCGACCAGACCGCGCAGCCCCTCGATGTAGGTGTCCTGCGAGGTCAGCGTCGCCCATCGGCCGGCGATGGCAGCCAGCTGCGGCAGGTCGGCCGGGTCGAGTTTGGCGAACAACGCGTCCTGGTAGACGGGCCGGGCGTCCTCGCGGCGGCGGGCGGAATGTGACCGGACGAGGATCTCGCCGACCGTGTAGTACCAGATGCTGCGGAAGACGTGGACGGCCTGGTCCGGGGTACACCCGTAGTCGATGGCGCCGGCCACGACTGCTTCGACCAGGCTCAGGGCCGAGGTGCCCAGCCGGGCGACGAAGCCGTCGGTGGTGAGGACCTCGGCGGCCCATGGCCAGGCCGCGCAGGCGTCGTGGATGACGATGGCGGCCGTGATGATGCGTTCTCGCGGGTCGACGGGCATTTCGGGGGAGGCGATCTGCTCCCCGTACTCGTGGATCAGGAGGAGCAGGAGGTCCTCTTTGTCCTGCACGTGGTGGTAGAGGGTCGTCGCACCAACGCCGATCTCGGCGGCCAGCTTTCGGATGCTAAGTCGCTCCCAGCCGTCGCGATCGATGAGCCTGCGCGCGGCGACCAAGATCTCGCCCCGGGACGTCATCGGTGGCCTACCTGCTTTGACGCGCGGTGCATTGACTCCGGACACCACCCCATCATGCCCCTTTCGTAAAACGGATCAATAAAGATCGTGTGCTCGACAACAGACCGTAGACAATGATAATTTCTGAACGCGTTCCGAAAGTCGATGGACGGCCACCACTACGACAGACAGGGGACTGGAGTGCCGTGACCAAGAGTCGATCTACAAGCCAACCGTCAGTCGTCCACCGGGCCCTCGGTCCGGGCTGCCCCTTGGCCACCAGGTTCAGGCTGGGACGCTCATGATCGTGGGCACGCCGGTGACCGGGATCGGTGCCGCACTCGGAGTGCACGGCCGGTACAAGTGATCGTGGCTGGTCGCGACGGATTCCACCGCGTGAACGACAGGCCCAGGCCCCGGGCGCGGAAAGCAGCTTTCCCCGCACCGGTCCATGCCGGATTACGCCTCATCGATGAGGTAGTGTGCCCGCTCACGATCGTCTTCGAGTTCGAAGTATCACCAGCGCTCGGCCCCACCCGCCACACCATCGAGCGATGGCATCTTAGAGGATGGAGAGATGCGCGAAGCGGTACCCCACACACGGGGCGTCGGCCGACCACCACGGCTGTCCCTGGATGCGATCATCACCGCGGCAGCTCGGATCCTGCAGGCCGAGGGCCTCGAGAAACTGTCGATGCGGCGCCTGGCCAACGAGTTGAGCAGCACGCCGATGGCAATTTACCATCACGTGCGCGACAAAGACGAATTGCTTGTGCACGTACTGGAGTCGCAGGCCCGGATCATGCCCCGGCCGGAGTTTCCCGCGGATAACCGTGAACGCCTCGTCGCGGCTTCGATTCTGCTGTACGACCTGCTCGCTGAACGCCCGTGGATCGTCGAGGTGCTGACCGGCGACGACCTCATCGCTCCCTCTGCCCTCTGGATCGTGGAGGTGATGATTGAAGCCGCCGTAGCCCACGGCAACACCGTCGAAGAAGCGGTCTTCATCTACCGCACCATCTGGTTCTACATCGTCGGAAACCTGATCATCCGCGTGACCAGTACCCGCCGGCGTACCCGCACCGGCACGGTCCACCAGGACGAGGTCGTCGCCCGGTTGACGCCGGACACCCACCCGCGGCTGGTGGAGGTCGCCGGCCGCTGGGCCGAACTCAACACCCGGCAAACCCACCGGCAGGGCCTGACGGCGATCGTCAACGGCCTGATGCCCGCGCGTCGCCCGGCCTAGGGAGCGTCTCGCGGATCATGGATTGGTCCATGGCAGGATGCCGGCAAGGGTGAGTGCCGCCTGGTAGTGCACAGCGAGTTGTCGGTTCGCGTGCCGGGCCCCCGCCCTTTGTCTGAGCCGGTTGATGCGGCGTTCGGCAAGGTTTCCGTACCTACCCGCCGATCCGCGGCGGCCGAGAGCCTGCGTGACCCCGCCGGAGACGGCACTCATGCACGGCGGAAGGCCCGAGCGGCAGGGGTCACGGGTCCCCCGCCAGCTCGGGCCTTCCGTCTCGGTGGGGCATCCTGCCGACAAACCTGAGGCGTTGGGGGGTAAACGCCTTCGGGTCGCCGGACGGAGCCCGGCACCTCTCAGAGGCGAAGCTGAGGTGAATGCAGGTCCAGCCAGGTGTGCAGGTCGAGCACCCGTTCCAGGCCGCCCCGCATCGCGACCGGCATCCCGGCCGGATCGTGCGCCACAGCCTGCTGGGCCCAGTTCCGGTCGATCAGGGCGAAAACCTGCGCGTCCGGCTCGGCGATCAGCTCCTTGACCTGCTGCTGCAACATTCCGGCGTACGCGGGGTTCTGCGTCGACGGGTACGGGCTCTTGACCCGCTCCACCACCGACCGCGGCAGCACGTGCGCGGTGGCCTGGCGCAGCAGGCTCTTCTCGCGACCGTCGGACACCTTCATCGACCACGGCGTGTTGTACACGTACTCGACAAGACGGTGGTCGCAGAACGGCACCCGCACCTCGAGGCCGACCGCCATCGACAGTCTGTCCTTACGATCTAGCAGGGCGCGGACGAACCGGGTCAGGTGCAGGTGGCAGGCGATCCGCATGCGCCGGTCGGATGCGGACTCCCCGTCCAGGTGCTCGACCTCGGTGAGTGCGCTCGTGTACTGGTCGGCGGTGTACGCGCCGACGTCGAGCCGCGCACGCAGGCCGGGTTCGATGTGGGCGGTGCGCCCGGGCAGGGTCAGCGGCGGGATGACCGTCATCCACGGGAACGTGCCGGCGTTCAGCGCCGCCTCGAAGTGGAACCAGGGGTAGCCGGCGAACACCTCGTCGGCCGACTCGCCGGACAGGGCGACTGTGGAGTGTTCCCGGATCGCCTTGAACAGCAGATAAAGTGACAGGTCGAGGTCACCGAAGCCGTTGGGTATGTCGCGGGCGGCCACGGCCGCGCGCCGTACCGCAGGGTCGGACAGGGCGGCCGGGTCGAGCATCACGTCCCGGTGCACGGACCCGACGTGGGACACGACGTCACGGATGAAGGGCGAGTCGGGAGTGTCGCGCATCTCGTCGGCGACGAAGTTGTCCTCCTGGCCGACGAAGTCCACGGAGAAGGTGCGCACCTGCTCGCCGCGTATGCCGAAGCGCTGCGCGGCGATGCCGGTGATCGCGCTGGAGTCCAGGCCGCCGGAGAGCAGCACGCCCTGCGGCACGTCGGAGATCAGCTGGCGGTCGATCACATCGGTGAGCAGGTCACGGACGCAGGCCACGGTGTCGTCGTGGCTGTCGGTGTGCTCGACCGCGCGCAGGCGCCAGTACACGCGCTGCTTGACCCCGCCGCGGTCGACGGTGACCAGCGTTCCAGGCAGCACCTCGTGCATGCCGTGCCACAGCGCCCAGCCAGGTGCCTTGGTCTGGGCAAACAGCTCCCGCAGCCCATCGGTGTTGACCACCTTGGGGGCCAGCGGGTTGGCCAGGATCGCCTTGGGTTCGGAACCGAACAGGACGCCGTCCGGCGTCGGATAGTAGAAGAGCGGCTTGATGCCCATCCGGTCGCGTACGAGGACGAGCTTCTGGTCGCGCTCGTCCCAGATCGCAAACGCGTACATGCCCTCGATGTGGTCCACGACGCTCTCGGCCCACTGCAGGTAGCCGTGGAGCACGACCTCCGTGTCGCTGCTGGTTCGGAAGGTGTGCCCGAGTGCCGTCAGCCGCTCGCGCAGTTCCTGGAAGTTGTAGACCTCACCGGAGTAGACCAGGGCCACGTCGCCCGCCGGTGTGCTCACGGTCATCGGCTGCCCGCCGCCGGGCAGGTCGATGATCGCCAGGCGGCGGTGCCCCAACGCGGCGTGCGTTCGGACGAACGTGCCGTGTCCATCCGGCCCTCGGCAGGCCATCGTCTGGGTCATCGCGTCGAGCGCGTGACCCTGGCGCGTCAGATCAGCGTCGAACGACACCCACCCGGTGATACCGCACATGACATCCCCGTCTCTCTCGTGTTCGCGCGTCTGCTGGTCGGTCTGGTCAGGGGGTGGACGGCCATGGGACCGCCGAGGTGGTGAGCACTGAGCGGGCGCGTGCCGTAAGCAGCCCGACCACCGCGTCGCGGTGCTCGTCCAGGTAGAAGTGGCCGCCCGGGAAGGCCCGGGTGTCGCACTCACCGTCGGTAGCTTCGTGCCAGCCCTGGGCCTCGCTCGCCGTGACCTCCGGGTCGCGGTCGCCGTACAGCACGGTGACCGGTGCCCGCAGCCGCACCCCGGGCAACGGCCGGTAGGTCTCGCTGAGGCGGTAGTCGGATCGGATGACGGGCAAAAACGCCTGGACGAGTGCCGGGTCGTCGAGGATGTCCAGATGCGTGGCCTCGGTGCGGCGCAGTTCCTCGACCAGCTCGTCGTCGCTGCTGAGGTGCACCTGCCCGGGCCGGGTCAGATGCGGCGCGGGATGCCCTGACACCACCAGCGCCGCCGGCGGCTCGCCCGCCGCAGTGAGGCGGCGGGCGATCTCGTAGGCGACCACGGCACCCATGCTGTGTCCGAACAGGATGGTCGTGGTCCGCGTCTCGTCCGCCAGCAGGTCGGTTCCTACGACGTCGACCAGCCCGCGCATGTCCCCGGGCACCGGTTCGCCGAAGCGGTCCTCGCGGCCGGGGTACTGGACGGCCAGAAACTCGACGTCCCAGGGTGCCGCCGCGGTCCACGACCGGTAGTAGCTCGCGCTGCCACCGCCGTGTGGGAACAGCACCACCCGTGCCTGGGCGTAGGGCCGGGGAGCCGGCCTGCGGAGCGCACCCGGAGCGAAGCCGTCAGTCGGCATGCCGCGACTCACTCGCTCGCGACGGGTGCCATGGACATGTTCCAGAACTCGGCGTAGCGGCCACCACGGCGCAGCAACTCATCGTGGGTTCCCTCCTCGACGATCCGTCCGTCGCTGACGAAGACGACCCGGTCGGCGCGCTGGACGGTCCGCATCCGGTGCGCGACCATCACCACCGTCCGGCCCGCCATCAGGCGTTCGATGCCTTCGTGGACCGCTGTCTCGTTCACCGGGTCCAGTGCCGAGGTCACCTCGTCGAGCAGCACTATCGACGCGTTCTTCAGCAGTGCCCGGGCGATCGAGACCCGCTGGCGCTCGCCGCCGGAGAGCAGCGCGCCACCCTCGCCGACGTTCGCGTCCCATCCGCCCGGCAGCCGCTCGACGACCTCGTCCAGCCGTGCGGCGGTGGCCGCCGCACGGACCTCGGCCTCGTCGGCGTCGGGCCGACCGAGCCGCACGTTCTCCTCGATGGTGCCGTCGAAGAGGTAGACGTCCTGGAAGACGATGGCGCTCTGTGCCATCAGCACCTCGGGATCGACGTCGCGCACGTCGACCCCGCCCACTCGGACCGCGCCCGCGCCCACGTCATAGAACCGGGCGACCAACTGCAGCAGGGTGGTCTTTCCTGCACCGGACGGCCCGACGACGGCCAGCCGTTGGCCCTGCGGCACCGACAGCGACAGCCCGTCGAAGACCACGTGATCGCCATGGCGGAAGCCGACCGAGTCGAACTCCAGGTCGAAACGCTTCGGCAGGATCGGCTCGGCGGCCTCGGGAAGCGGCTCGGTACGCAGCACCTTGTCGAGCCGCTCCAGCTCGGCACGTGCGCTGCGGAGCTTGCCGCTGATGTCCGACAGCGACAGCAACGGTTCCGCGCTGCGGGCGGCGAGCACCAGGATGGTCAGGAATTCCGCGACGCCGATATCACCGCCGAGCGCGAGGTAGGTCCCCAGGACCAGCACCGCAGTGAAGATCGCCTGCACGATGAGTGTCATGCCCACCGCGCCGGGCAGCACCGACAGGGTCTGCCGGCGCGAGGACCGCTCGACGTCCTGTAGCGCGTCGTCGAGCAGGGAGAACCGCTCGCGGCTACGGCCGCCCGCCCGCAGCACCGGCTGCGCCTGAAGGAACTCGATGACCCGGGCGCTGGACTCGTTGCTACGCCTGGCGTTGTCGGCGTCGTTGACCGCCATCGACCGCGCGGTCCAGATCTTAATGATCACCACGATCGGCGCGGCGACGAGCGCGGCCAGTCCCAGTTGCCAGTTGGAAACCGTCATCACGGCGATGATCGTCAGCGGGGTCACGCAGGCGGCGATGAACGGCGCCAGCAGGTGCGCCGACACGCCCATCGCCGCGAGAAGGCCACGGCTGGCCATCACGGACACCTCGCCCACCCGGCCGGAGTTGTACCAGCCGATGGGCAGCCGGGCCAGGTGCTCGCCGAGGCGGTGGTACATGCCCCGCAGCATCGTGGTGCCGACGCGCATGCCGGACAGGTCGCTGGAGTAGCGCAGCACGGCGTAGACCACGACGCCGGCCGCGAACGCGATCAGCCAGGGCCACGCATCCGACGGGTCTTCGCCGAACAGCGCCCGGAGCACGGGCACCAGCAGCGCGTAGAGCAGCCCCTCGAACACGGCGGTGACAGTCATCAGGGCGACAGTGAGGCGCATCGGCTTGGCGTACTCGTGGCCGAGCACGCGTAGCAACATTCTGATCATCGGGGCTGGTCTCCTTGCAGTACGCCACCTCGGGTCTTGCTGTCGTCGGCGATCGCCGACTGCTGGATCCGCCAGAACGCGGCGAACTCCCCGTCGCGGGCGAGCAGGTCGGTCGGCCTGCCGCGCTCGATGACCTCGCCGTCGCGGAGCATCACGACGGTGTCGGCGTCAGCGATGGTCTCCAGGCGGTGGGCGATGATCAGGACGGTCCGGTCGTGCAGCGTCGCCAGGGCCTGGCGCACTGCCCGGTCGGTCTGCGGGTCGGCGAAGGCGGTCGCCTCGTCGAGCACCAGGATGGGAGTGTCGGCCGCCAGGGCGCGCGCGATCGCGATGCGTTGGGCCTCGCCGCCGGAGAGCTTGACCTCCTCGCCGATCACGGTCTCGTAGCCGCGGGGCAGTTCGAGGATGCGGTCATGGATGTGCGCCAGCTGGGCGGCGCGTACCACGTCGTCGAGGTCGGCGTGGGGGACCGCCAGCGCGATGTTGTCCGCGACGGACGCACGTAGCAGGCGGACGTCCTGGAAGACGAAGGAGACCCGGAGGTAGAGCTCCTTGCTGCCGATCTCGCGCAGGTCGACGCCGCCGAGGCGGACCGAACCCCCGGTAGGGTCGAAGAACCGCGGCAGAAGTTGGACCAACGTGGACTTGCCGCTGCCGGACGGCCCGACGAGCGCGGTGACCGTACCCGGTTCGAGGGTCAGGTCGATCCCGCGCAACACCTCGTTGTCGTCGTTGTAGCCGAACCGGACGTCGCGCAGTTCGACCCGGTTGTTCTGCGGGGCGACGGGCTGGGCCGGCTCCGACAGCGCCGCAGTCCCGAGGACCTCGCGGATGCGGCCGAGCGCACGACCGGCGGCCTGCATGTCGTCGAAGCCGTGGCCAAGAGCGGCGACCGGGGCAGTCAGGCCGAGCCCGAGAAGCAGGAAGGGCAGCAGGTCGGCCGGGGCCATGCCGCCGGACGTGATCAGCGCCGTGCCACCTATCAGCACCACCGCCAGCACGAAGGGCGGAGACAGGGCCGTCTGCATCCCGGCGGCGACCGCGGAGACACCGCGTACCCATCGGGTGAAGATGTCGACGAAGTCGTCGGCGGCGGTGAGGAACTTGCGGTGCGCACGCTGCGAGCCACCGAACGCCTTGACCACCGAGATGCCCTGCACGAACTCGACGACCGAGCTGGCGATCCGGCCCATCGCGGCGTCGTAGTCCTCCTGTGCCCGGGTGCGCGCCGGGGTCATCAGCAGCGGGACGTGCGCGATGGCCAGCACCACCGGGATCAGCGTGATCAGCGTGAGCCGCCAGTCGATGGTCAGCAGGTAGATCAGCGACACCAGGGGCACGACGAACGCGGAGACGAGTTCGCCCGGAGCATGGGCGACGAACGGGTGCAGGGCGCTGACATCCTCGCCGACCACCTTCGCCAGCTCGCCACTGCGACGGCGGGAGAACCAGCCGATGGGTACGCGGCCGAGGCCGGCGGCGAGTTCGCGGCGCATCGAGAGCTGCACCTTGCCGTCCAGGATGTGGCCGAGCCCCGAGGACGCGGCGGTGAACACCAGCCGGACGAACAGGCCGACCGCGCCCAGGATGACGACGGTCCAGACATGATCCCGGTCGATCGGTCCAGGTGTCAGCAGGGTGCGACCCAACTCGACGACCGCGAGCAGCGGTGCCAACCCTGCGATGGCACCGATGACCTGCAGGATCACGACCACCGCGAAGGTCGGCACGTGTGGCCGCAACAGCGGGCCTGTGCTAACCGACTGCGGCTCGGTCGTAGTGGCTTCCGATGACGGCATGAATTGCTCTCCTGCCACGGTGGAGTGGATGGCGCCCATGGCTCTCCCATCCCTTTTTCGTACGCGTACGCTATTACTGTACCCTGGCGGTCCCCGGCGGGCTAGCACCGGTCGCGGTCGACTGTGTCGTACGTCCGCCATGCGCGAAAGTCCTTTCACCGCACCAGATCGGCGGCCGTCAGCGGTGCGCCCGGTTGCGGATCGGCCACCTCGGGATAGCCGAGCGCCTCGGTCAACTCCTTCCAGGCGTTGGCGACGGCCAGGTGGCGCTGGCCGCGCCGCAACGGGTCGGCGTCCGCGTCGACGCGTTCGCGTAGATCGCCCAGGGCGGTGACCACCGCGTCCCCCCACAGGTCGCGTACGACCGTCGCCCAGGAGGGTGTGTCCGTGTCCCCGATGTGGTCACCGGTGGGGCCGAGGACGTCCGACCACCGGGTGTCGACGGCCGACGTGCCGGTGAGAAACAGCCCCGTCGGGTCCGACGGCGTACGCAGCACCGGATTCCACAGCACCGGACCGTGGGTGTTGGCCAGCATCAGGTTGCCCGCGTCGGTGCCGATGGTGATCCGGTGCAGCAGCAGGCTCGTGCTGTCGTCCCCCGCCTGCATCCGGTTCTCCACCCGCAGCGTCAGCGGTACGCCGGCAATCTGGCCGTCCACACTCGTCAGCGGCCGGCCGGCCCGCTCGCCGACGGCGAAGAACGACCACGGCCGCAGTCCGTCGAAGACCTCGGCCAGGATGTCGAGCAGGTCGAAGCAGACCTGCACCGCGCACACCGCGTCCACGAACACCGGCTTGCGCGAGCCGACCAGCCGGCGGGCGGCCGAGGTGAACCGCTGAACCGGCTCGACATGCGGATAGAACGTGTTCACCAGGTACTGGACCTCGGCCCGGCGTGCCGTTCGCAGGCAGTCCGCCAGCTCGGCTGGATGTACCGGATGTTCCTGCAACACATGGATCCCGCGGTCGAGCAGGGCCTTGGCGAGCTCGACGCCCGGTCCGCCGCCGACTGCGGTGGAGACCACGACACACGCGGCGTCGACGTCGTCGGGAAGCTCGGCGACCGAGGAGTACAGCGGGACGTTGTACTCCTCGGCGAGTGCCACCGACCGGGCACTGCCCCGGGCCACGATGCCAGCGAGTTCGAACAGCTCTGGCGCGCGGGCGATGGCCGACAGGTAGACCTGGCCGAAGCGCGTGCCGCACACGACGACGCGCATCCGGCTGGGCAGGGCTCGGCTCATCGGCGGTCCACCGAGGCAGCAGCCACCCGCGCCACGTGCGGCGGCTGAAGGCAACTGACGTGATCGCCCGGGACGTCGACGACCGTCACGTCGCCCAGGCAGACGTCGTGCCAGAACCGGGCCGAGTCGCGTTCCGGAAGTCCGTCGTCGGACTCCAGTGGCCGGAGGAAGGTCAGGTCTCCGGCGTACGGCTGCGGCTCGTAGCGTGCCACCGCATCACGGATGCTCGGGCAACCGCCGTCGAGCCGGTGCGTGGCCTGATGGCCGGACACGACCACCAGCCGTACGGCCGCACCCGCCTCGCCCAGCGCCCGCGCCAGTTCCAGCGCGACCGGGGCACCGAGGCAGTAACCGACGATCGAGACGTCGGTGAACCCGGCGGCCCGCACCTCCGCTGCGTAGCCGACGGCCAACTCCTCGACCAGGATGGCCGGGTCCAGCTCCAGCCGGTCGACGCCGGGCACGGCGAGCCCGAACACCGGTCCGCTCGCGGCGAGTTCGGTGGTCAGCGCCCGCAGCGCGGCGAGGGTGCCGGTGCCGTCGTGCACGACGAGTTGCACCGGTCCGGCACCCGACCCGCCGAGCGGGAGCAGCGCCGACCGCTCGGGCGTCCCGGCCACCACCGGCGGCTGCTCCGGCGCGGCGGCGGTCGCCAGCCGCTGGGTCAGGCCGGCGACCGTCGGCGCGTCGAGCAGGGCGCGCAGCAGTACGTCGAAGGGGACGTGAGCGGCCTCGGGCAGGTGTTCGCGGACCCGTCCGACGAACCGGGCGGCCAGCAGCGAGTTGCCGCCCGCGTCGAAGAACACCAGCTCCCGATCCAGCGGCCGGCTGCCGAGCACCTCACCCCAGAGCTCGGCGATCCGCTGCTCGGCACCGGGCCGCGGTGGTTCCGCCGGGCCGCCGGCCGGCGCGTTCGCTGCCGGCGCCGACTCCAGCAGTCGCTTGCGGTCGACCTTCCCGTTGCCGGTCAGCGGCAACGTCTCGACGACGCGCAGCCGCGCGGGGACCATGTGTGCCGGCAGCCGGTCGGCCACCCAGGCGATGAGCTCAGCGGAGTCGGCGGTGCCGGGCGGGCGGTGGGGTACCACGAAGGCGACGAGTGCCCGCTGGAGCGCGTCGCTGCCCGCGGCCAGCACCACGCAGGTGCCGACCGCGGGGTGCTCGCCCAGCACCGCCTCGATCTCACCGAGCTCGATCCGGTGGCCGCGGATCTTGACCTGCTGGTCAGCGCGGCCGAGAAACTCGATCTCGCCGTCGGGCAGGTAGCGGCCAAGGTCGCCGGTGCGGTACAGCCGCTCCCCGGTCTCCGGGTGGTGGATGAACCGCTCGGCGGTGCGGTCGGGGTCGTTGAGGTAACCGTCGGCCAGCCCCGTGCCCGCGATGAACAGCTCACCGGGGACCAGGTCGGGCCGGTCGCGCAGCGCGGAGTCGAGCACATGGAAACGCTGGTTCGCCAGCGGTCGCCCGTACGGGATGCTGCGCCAGTGCGGTTCGACGGTGCGGATGCGGTGGAAGTTCGACCAGATCGCCGCCTCCGTCGCACCGCCCAGGCTGATCAGTTCGGCACCGGGTACGTGTCGTCCGGCGTGGCCGGGCAGCGACAGCGGAACCCAGTCCCCCGACAGCAGCGCCAGTCGCAGGCTGGACAGGTCGGCGCGTTCGATGTCCAGGTAGTGCATCAGCATCTGTAGCTGGGCGGGGACCGAGTTCCACAGCGTCACATCGTGCGCGGCCACCATCGCCGCCCAGTGCGACGGATCTCCGCGGCGCGCCGGGTCGGGCAGCACCAGGACGGCGCCGAGGGCGGTCGGCCCGAACAGGCCCTCGGCGACATGGACCGCAAAGACGCTCCACTGCGCATCCTGATCACCGACATCGGCGAACGACTGCATGGCTGGCCGGACGGTCCTGTTGTCACCGAGCAGAAGCGGACCGAGGCGATCGGGTACTTCCGCGAGCGCGAGAACGCGATCGAGAAACAGCAGGCTCGGACCCCAGCCGATGGCCCCGAACAGCCTCAGCAGCCCCCGCTGACCATCCCGAAAACGGTCTACCCAGGTGGATGGCCGGAACCACCCGGCGTCGAGATGCTGCAGAACGACTATCCGGCAGCCATCACAATCGGTGCCACCAGCTACCCCAGCGTCACGCACGCATACTGGGCACTGTCGACTCCCGACTCCGACTGGCACGACCAGATCACCGCAGCGGCACGCGGATACGACGTCGGTAAAATCGCCGAACTGGCACCTCGCCGCACCGACTGGGCCGCGGTCCGCCTGGCGGTCATGACGGCCCTGCTGCGCGCCAAATACACCCAGCACACCCAGATCGCGCAGACCCTGAGCGCCAGCGGCGACGCCCGGATCGTCTACGTCGACTTCGACTCCGCCTACTGGTCCGCCGACGGCAAGCAGGGCAACAACTGGATCGGCCGGCTGCTGGAAGTAATCCGCTCCGAACTCGCCGCCGCTGAAACCGGGATTCCCCTTCTGACGATTCACGGCACCGGCTCCTCGGCGTCGCCCGGAACACGAGTGCCGACATGCGAAGATGGAGCGCCCGAGGCCTCCAGTTCCCCGTGAGCGCACTTGGGTTCGCGGGAACTCGCGGAATTCTGGCCTCGTCTCAGGACCAACACATCCTCGTGCGCGATCAGGTGCACAGGCAGCCCCTCGGACCGAGACCTGCGTACCGCCATCAGCCCGAACATCGACGCGCGATGCACGACCTTGCCGTCCCGGACAGCCGCGAGCAACGCCGCGCATCGCTGCACCGGGATCAGCCCCACCGACCGGGCCACGGCAAGCAACTCGCCGGGCAGGTCGATCAGGTCGTCGCGTTGACGGCGCACCGGCCGACAGGTGATCACCACCGTCCCGCCTGGGCGCAGCAACCGACAGCTGGCGGCCAGGATCGTCGCGAACCCGTCGAGCAACCGGGACCAACCGCCGTAGGCGAGATTGCCGGACTCCCGATCCCCGTACAGGTGATTCCGCTTGCGTACCCCGGTGCCTGTCATCCGCACCAGGCCGTGCGTCCCGCGCCCGTACGGCGGTGAGGTGAGCACGAGCGCCACCCTGCCCACCACGGACGTCGGCACCAGGTCCAGCAGCCTGGTGGCGTCGCCGGTGAGCACCTGCGCGGCGCCGACCGCGCCCTGCGACCGGGCGAGGGCGATGTTGGCGGCGGCCAGCGCGGTGAACCGGGACTCGATGTCGATCCCGATCGCGTGCCGGCCCAGATGCATGCCCTCGACCAGGGTGGTGCCCGAGCCGCACATCGGGTCGAACACCAGATCCCCTGGCGCGGTGTAGGAGCTGATCGCATGTGCGGCCAGGTGCGGCAGCATCTTGCCCGGATGGCTGGACGTTGCCGGCACGTACCTGCCTCGCCGTTGGTCCCGGGCCGGCTGCTGGCAGGTCAACCACACCGAGGTGACTGGAAGACTCTCAGCCACCGGCACCGCCGGTGGCTGTCGCGCTGCGGGTCAGAATCAGCACGTCGGTGTGGATGTCCAGCTGCGTACGCCGGCCAGGTCGCGGCGGCCGGTCGGCCGCCACGATGTGCTGCAAGTACGCCAACCCAGCGCGTCTGGCGGCGATGACCACGTCGACCGGCACAGTCACCTCGCCGTGCGGCAGCAGCACCGCCACGCACCCTCCAGGCTGGAGGCTGGCCCGGCAGCGGACGAAGAACTCGCCAGTCGCAGTCGTGTCGCCGGGCGGCCAGCCGGTGACGATCAACGCCGCCGGCTCCCGACCCCAGCCCAGGTGCCGGTGCGGGTGAAGGTGGCTACGGCGGTGGGCGGCGATGACCGCGCGAGCCAACTGCGGCCCCACCGCCAGGTCGATGATCAGGTCGGACGGGTGAGTGAGGTTGTGGACCAGCCGCACGCCCATCGCGTTGGACATGGTCTCGCCCCCGGCGGGGGCAGGCACCGGCCAGACGGTGATCGGCACCGGCGGATCGCCGGACACCACATCCCCCACAGGAACCGGTGCGCGGCGCGTCTTCTTGTCGGTCATCGGCACGGTGGCCCCCGGACCGGCGGGCGTACTGACACTTCCCAGAGCCACGGTGACAGTGGCCTTCCCCCTGAGATGTGGACACCCTGAGACTGGATGTTGGTCCAGAGGAAGGGGTGTCCCCGTTGGGGCGTCCATCGAAGTACACGGAAGAGTTTCAGCGTGACGCGGTTGACCTGGTTCACT
>NZ_POTX01000166.1 GCF_003236305.1 Micromonospora endophytica
GGGAGGTGGGCGGGCTTCCCCCGGCACCTGGGCATCCACTCCGGCGGCATGGTGATCTGCGACCGGCCGGTGATCGAGGTCTGCCCGGTGGAGTGGGGCCGGATGCCCGGCCGCAGCGTGCTCCAGTGGGACAAGGACGACTGCGCCGCCGTCGGCCTGGTCAAGTTCGACCTGCTCGGCCTCGGCATGCTGTCGGCGCTGCACCACGGCTACGACATGATCGGGATGAGCCTGGATCTCGGCGACATGACGCTTGACGACCCCGAGGTGTACGACATGCTCTGCCGGGCCGACTCGGTAGGGGTGTTCCAGGTGGAGAGCCGGGCGCAGATGGCCACCCTGCCCCGGCTGAAGCCCCGCGAGTTCTACGACCTGGTGGTCGAGGTGGCGCTGATCCGGCCCGGCCCGATCCAGGGCGGCTCGGTGCACCCGTACATCCGGCGCCGCAACGGGCAGGAGCCGGTGACCTACGCCCACCCGCTGATGCGCAACGCGCTGGAGAAGACCCTCGGTGTGCCGCTGTTCCAGGAGCAGTTGATGCAGCTCGCCATCGACCTGGCCGGCTTCGACGCGGCCGAGGCCGACCAGTTGCGCCGGGCGATGGGCGCCAAGCGGTCGGTGCAGCGGATGACGAAGATCGCCGACCGGCTCTACGCCGGCATGGCCGCGCGCGGCATCACCGGTGAGCTGGCCGACGACGTCTACCGCAAGCTGACCGCCTTCGCCAGCTACGGCTTCCCGGAGAGCCACGCGATGAGCTTCGCCTATCTGGTGTACGCCAGCTCCTGGCTCAAGCGCTACCATCCCGGACCGTTCCTGGCCGCGCTGCTCAGCGCCCAGCCGATGGGTTTCTACTCACCGCAGACACTTGTCGACGACGCCCGCCGGCACGGGGTGGAGGTACGCCGGCCGGACGTCAACGCCAGCGGCGCGAAACCGGTGCTGGAGTCCACCCCGGACACCCGGTGGGGCAGCCGGCCGGGGGAGCCGCCGCATGCCTGGGGGCTGGGTGGACCGGCCGTACGGCTCGGGCTGTCCAGTGTGCGTACCCTCGGCGAGGGTGTGGCCGAGCGGATCGAGGCCGACCGGGCGGCGCACGGGCCGTACCGTGACCTGCCGGATCTCGCCCGGCGGACCGGGCTGACCGCCGCGCAGCTGGAGGCGCTGGCCACCGCGGACGCCTTCGCCTGTTTCGGGCTGACCCGGCGGCAGGCGCTCTGGGCGGCCGGCGCGGCGGCGCAGGACCGACCGGATCGGCTGCCCGGCACGGTGACCGGCGCGACGGCCCCCACCCTGCCCGGGATGGCGGCTGTGGATCGGCTGGTCGCCGACGTGTGGGCCACCGGGCTCTCCCCGGAGAACCATCCGGCCCGGTTCGTCCGTCCGCAACTGGACGCGCTGGACGCGGTGCCGATCGACAGGTTGGGCCGGGTCGAGCCTGGTCGGCGGATTCGGGTCGGTGGGATCGTCACCCACCGGCAGCGTCCGGCGACGGCGGGCGGAGTCACCTTCCTCAACCTGGAGGACGAGACCGGCATGCTCAACGTCACCTGTTCACCGGGGCTGTGGCAGCGGTACCGGCGGGTGGCCCGCACCAGCGCGGCGCTCGTGGTGCGTGGCCGGTTGCAGCGGCACGAGGGGGTGGTCAACCTGGTCGCCGACCGGCTGGACGCGATCGAACCGCCGGTCAGCCCCGCCTCCCGTGACTTCCGCTGATCGTCGGGTGGGGGCCCCTGGCGGTTCGGACGGTTCTGACTAGGCTCGACCGGGTGGAACAGACCCTGCACCCGTCCGGTCCGCCGCTGACCCCTCGTACCGCCGTGGTCTGGTCGGTGCTCACCGCCGAGCTGGAGCGCCGGCCCGCCGTCGAGCTGACCGTGCTCGACGTGGGTGGTGGCACCGGCGGCTTCGCGGTGCCGCTGGCCCGGGCCGGGCACCGGGTCACCGTTGTCGACGCCAGCCCGGACGCGCTCGCCGCGCTCAGCCGCCGGGCCGCCGAGGCCGGGGTGGCCGAGCGGGTACGCGCGATCCAGGGCGACGGTGACGCGCTTACCGGGCTGGTCGAGCCGGCAAGCGTCGACCTGGTGCTCTGTCACGCGGTGCTGGAGGTCGTCGACGACCCGGCACCCGTGGTCTCCGCGCTGGCCGGTGCCCTGCGGCCGGGTGGCGCGGCGAGTGTGCTGGTCGCCGGGCGGGCTGCCGCGGTGCTCGGCCGGGCGATGAACGGTCACCTCGACGTGGCCGCGACCCTGGCCGCCGACGCCGAGGGCAGCGCCGGCCCCCGGGACACCCTGCGCCGGCGGTTCGACGCCGAGAGCGCCGCCGCGCTGCTCACCGCCGCCGGGCTAACCGTCGAGGAGATCCACGGCGTACGCGTCCTCGCCGACCTGCTTCCGGCGGCGGTGGCGGACGGCCAGCCGGCGGCCCTTGTCGAGTTGGAACGTACCCTCGCCGCCCGACCGCCCTGGCGGGACGTGGCCGCCCAACTGCACCTCTTCGCCCGCCGCCCGCGATGACCGACCAGCCCGCCGCGCATCCGCTGCCCACCGCGCATCCGCTGCCCGGCGCACATCCGCTGCCCGCCGCGCGGCAGCCGGTGTTAAAAGGGGGCCCCTCCTCTACACCAGGCGTTAACAGGGGGCCCCTCCTTACACCTGTGGCGCCGAACTATGGCAGTGGCGGGTTGGTTGACGTGTTGCCGAGCGTGCTTGCCGTGCTCGGTGTGCCCGGCGGTGCCGACCTGCTCGGGTTGGGCGCCGAACTGGCAGGCGTACGCCGGATCGCGGTGCTGCTGGTGGATGGGCTCGGCTGGCACCAGATCCCGACGGCGGCGCCGCACGCGCCCACTCTGGCCGGGCTGACCGCCACCACCGGGCGGCCACTGACCTGCGGCTTCCCCTCCACCACCCCGACCAGTCTGGTCACCCTGGGCACCGGGGCCGCGCCCGGCGCGCACGGCGTGCTCGGCTTCACCCTGCGGGTGCCGGGCACCGACCGGGTGCTCAACCACACCGAGTGGGCCGATGACCCGTCGCCGCTGCGCTGGCAGCCGGTCACCACCCAGCTGGAGCGGGCCCGGGCCGCCGGGGTGGCGGTGACAGTGGTCAGCCGGCCGGAGTTCGGCGGGACGGGGCTGACCCTGGCGGCGAATCGGGGCGGCGACTACCGGGGCGCGACAGGCATCGACGAGCTGGCCACGAGGATGCGCGCGGCACTTGTCGCCGGCACCGGCCCCACCCTGGTCTCCGGCTACCACCCGGACGTCGACCGGCACGGCCACCTCAGCGGCGTGGACTCGCTGCCCTGGCGGACGGCGGTGGCCGAGGTGGACATGCTGCTGAGCCGCCTGGTGGACGACCTGCCACCGGACGCGGCGCTGCTGGTCACCGCCGACCACGGGCAGCTGAACGTGCCGTCCGGGCACCGGTTCGACCTGGACACCGACCCTGCGCTGACCGCCGGGATCCGGGTCGTCGCGGGCGAGCCCCGGGTGCGCTACCTGCACGTCGCGCCGGGCGCCACCGCCGACGTGGTGGCCGCCTGGTCGGCGGTGCTGGGGGCGGCCGCCCGGGTGTTCACCCGCGACGAGGCGGTGGCGACCGGCTGGTTCGGGCCGGTGCCCGAGGAGCATCTGGGCCGGGTCGGTGACGTGGTGGTGGTCTGCAACGACACGTACGCGGTGCTGGCCAGCCGGTCGGAGAGCCCGGGGGTGTCCCGGCTGGTGGCGCTGCACGGGGCGGACACGGCGGCCGAGATGACCATTCCGCTGCTGGTGGTGCGGGGTTGACCGGCCGCGGTGTCGGTAGCGGGCGCTAACCTGCCCGGGTGGGCCGCAGCCAGTCGATTCCCCGGGGTGGTGATCCCCGGTTCGGGCCGGACGCCGACGACACCGGCTGCCCGATCCTGCACGTCGACATGGACGCCTTCTACGCCTCGGTGGAGGTGCGGCACCGGCCGGAGTTGCGGGGACGGGCCGTCGTGGTCGGCGGGGTCGGCCCGCGCGGGGTGGTCAGCTCCGCCAGCTACGAGGCCCGGCGGTACGGCGTACGCAGCGCGATGCCCACCATGCGGGCCCGGGCCCTCTGCCCGCACGCGATCTTCCTCCCGCCGGACTTCGCCCGCTACTCGGCCGCCTCGCGGGCGGTCATGCAGATCTTCCGGGACGTCACCCCGCTCGTCGAGCCGCTCTCACTGGACGAGGCGTTCCTCGACGTCGCCGGCGCCCGGCGGCTGTTCGGTCGACCCGCGGCGATAGCCCGTCGCATCCGCGAGCGGGTCGCGGCGGAGCAGGGGCTGACCTGCTCGGTGGGGGTCGGGCCGACCAAGTTCGTGGCCAAGCTCGGGTCGACCCGGGCCAAGCCCGACGGCCTGCTCGTGGTGCCGGCCGCCCAGGTGCTGGAGTTCCTCCATCCGCTGCCGGTCGCCGCCCTGTGGGGGGTGGGGGAGCGTTCCGAGCAGGCCCTGCTGCGGCTCGGCCTGCGCACGGTCGGTGACCTCGCGGCGGCACCGGTCGGCATGCTGCGTACCGCGCTGGGTGAGGCGGCCGCGGCGCACCTGCATGAGCTGGCCGCGGGGCGGGACCCGCGCCGGGTCAGCCCCGATCAGGCGGAGAAGTCGATGGGCGCGGAGGTCACCTTCGACGTGGATGTCGACGACCCGGACGAGATCCGTCGTACGCTGCTCGCCCTGGCCGAGAAGGTCGGCACCCGGCTGCGGGCCGCCGGGCAGGTGGGGCGGACGGTGTCGGTGAAGGTGCGGATGGCCGACTTCCGCACCGTCACCCGCGCCCGCACCCTCGATGTGCCCACCGATGTCGCCCGAGAGATATTCGACACGTCCTGGTCCCTCTTCACAGCTCTGCACCCCGGTGAGCGGATCCGCCTGCTCGGCGTCCGCACGGAGGGGCTCAGCGCGGCGCAGGAGACACCCCGGCAGCTCACCCTCGGCGCGCCGGAGCGCGGCTGGCGGGAGGCGGAGGCCGCAGCCGACGCCGCGGCTGCCCGTTTCGGGCGGTCCGTCATAGGACCGGCTAGTCTGCTCACCGGGCGCGATCCGCGTCAAAACGAAAATCCGACCCGGCCATAGGTCGTCCCGCTTTCCGACGCGCGAGGGCCCTCGTAGACTTGCGGGTAAGCAGCCGGTTGGCTGCCACGGTCTGTCGGTCCGACCGGACCGACCAACGTGACCGGGGAGGAGTGCCGTGCCGCTCTCGGAGCACGAGCAGCGGCTGTTCGAGCAGATCGAGCGGTCGCTTGCCGAGGACCCCAAATTCGCCTCGGCCGTGCGCGCCAGCGATCCGCGTTTCCACGCGCGGCGTCGCCTGCTCGTCGCTGCCGGTGTGATCGTCGTTGGCCTGGCGTTGTTGGTCTATGGCGCGGTGATCAAGACTCCGCCGCTGGCGGTGGCGGGATTCGTCGTCATGCTGGCCTCGGCCGCCTTTGCGGTGCAGTCGCATCGCCGGGCGCAGTCACCCGACCTGCACGTCGTCGGGGGCACGGCGAGTCGTCGCCGCTCCCGGGGCCGGTCCGGGCGACGGCCGGGGCTGATCGACCGGCTGGAGGACCGGTGGCGGCAGCGCCCGGAGGGCCACCGCTGACCGCGTTCCGTCGGTGCTGAGGCGGACTTCGCCTCCATAGCCCCTGCCTGCCTGCGCCGACCGCTGAGACGGCCGCGTCGGTTCCGGCAGAAACGACCTGGGCCGGCGGTGGGGATCTCCCACCGCCGGCCCGTTCGTCGTACCTTCCTCCCGGCGTGCCTCAGCGCCCGGCGCGCCTCAGCGCCCGGCGCGGTGGGCGATCAGCCGACGGGGGCTGAACCGCAGCAGCCGGTACCGTAGCCGTCCACCGGAGGCCACCAACCGGGCGGAAGTGTCCGCCACGGTGGCCCGCCACCGGTGCAGCACCGACGGCGGCAGCACGGTGGCCATCAGCCGGGTACGCCGGTTCGCCTGCCCGGCCAGCGCCGCACGCACCGTACTCAGGGCCGCCGGCAGAGGTTCGCCGGTCAACGGGTCCCGCGCGTAGCGGGCCCGCTCCTCGGCCCGGCCGAGCAGCCGGGCCGCCGTGGCGGCGTCGGTGTCGGCGTGCAACGGCTCCGTGGCCAGCCGGTCGGCGGTCGCCCGGGGCGTCTCCGTCTGGTCCACCCGGACCCGGTAGTCGACAAGGGTGTCGATCAGTTCGTCCCAGGCCGAGTGCGCGTCCGCCCGCGCCCGGTCCGGATCGGCACCGACCACCACGACCGGCTGGCCCGTGCCGGCGGCATCCGCCTCCGGAGCGCCCACCGTCCGCACCGCCGGTGCCGGTTGGCCCCGCCGCCGGCGCAGGGCGAGCCGACGCAACGCGGGAACGGCGAGCAGGGCGAGCAGCGCCAAGACGCCGGCGGCGGTCAGCCAGGGCCAGATCGGCGCAGACTGGGTAGGCGTGCCGTCGTTGGCGACGGCGGCCGGGTCGTTGCCCTCCTCGACCTGGTTTGATCCCCGGTCGTCCGGGCCGTTCGCGGTGTCGGTCTCGTCGGGCGTGTCTGCCGTGTCGGTCTGCGGCGTCGACTCCTCCGGAGCGTCGGTGTCCGGCGCCCAGGCCGAGCGGGTGGAGCCGGGCACGCCGTAGCTCGGGGTGGCGTCGAACGGCACCCAGCCCATCTGGTCGAAGTAGACCTCCGTCCAGGCGTGCAGGTTCCGGTTGGTCAGGGTGAAGGTGTCACCGGTGCGCCGGTTGCCGTTGGTGAAACCGAAGGCGACCCGGGCCGGGATGCCCGCGTCCCGGACCATCCAGGCCAGCGCCGCGGCGTACTGCTGGCAGAAGCCGGCCTTGTTCTCCAGGAAGTCGAGGATCTGCTCGCCGCTGGTGCCCTCCTCGGTGTTCAGCTGGTACGTGAAGCCGTTGTCCTCGGAGAAGTACTCGTAAAGGGCACGCACCTTGTCGTACTCGGTCCGCTTGCCCTCGGTCAGCTCCGCCACCAGCTCGCGAACCTGAGGCACGTCGGGGGTCACGGTCTGCTGCCGGCGTAGCGGCAGATCGGCCGGCAGCGGCTGCGCCGTACGCAACGCCTGCGGGGTGTACGTCGACCGTACGTAGTCGAAGGAGTACGTCCGACCCCGCGAGTTCTCCCGGTTGGAGAAGACGACCTGGAGGTTCGGGTCGTAGAACCAGCTGTTGCCGAGGTCGGCGAAGTCCACCGGCTCGGCGTAGACCGGCAGCAGTCGCATGTCCAGGTCGCGGCTCACCTCGATGGTGGCCTGGTGCCGGGTGCGTTCGATGCCGGGTCGTGACGGCCCCGGGTCGGGCAGGGCACCGGTGACCCGCTGACCGTTGGGTCCGCGTACCCGGAAGCCGTCCCCGCGCAGGTCGTCGGCGACCCCGAAGCGCAGGTAGAACGGCTCCTCCTCGGTGGTGGTGACCTTCACCAGGTCGGTC
Source organism: Micromonospora endophytica (assembly GCF_003236305.1). Classification (GTDB taxonomy): domain Bacteria; phylum Actinomycetota; class Actinomycetes; order Mycobacteriales; family Micromonosporaceae; genus Micromonospora; species Micromonospora endophytica. The sequence continues at coordinate 7,413 of NZ_POTX01000166.1, forward strand.
ACCTGGGACTGGTTGAGTCGTCCGCTGAGCGCGGCGAAGAGGTCGACCCGACCCGGGGCGCCACCCAGCCCCGAACCGCCGAGGCCGGCACCCACGCCGGGGTTCAGGCTGGTCATCAGGCCGGCGGTCATCCCCGGCACGGCCAGCGGCACCAGCACGGCCAACGCGAGACCGACGACAGCCAACCGTCGTCCCGCGGCGGCCAGCGGCGACGCCTCCCAGACGTCGACGTCGCGGCCGTCGCCGGTGAACCGCCTGCCGAACCGGCGGACCCGGTCCACGTTGTCGGTGACCAGCAGCCAGAGGAAACCGGCGGCACCTATCGCGAACGGCAGCGGGGGCACGCTGTCCACGTAGACCGCCACCGGCACCGAGTAGATGGCCAGCATCGGCAACCCGGCCAGGGCGGGTCGGCGCAGCCCGACGCAGAGCACGTCCACCAGCACCGCCACCCCGCCCACGCCGAGCACCGTGACGAACAGCAGCGAATCGGTGTCCGGAACCTTGACGCTCAGCGTGCGCATGTCCTCGGCCGAGCCGGTGAGCAGATCGGCGAAGTTGCCGAAGGTGGCCGGGGTGGGCAGCACCGCCAGCAGTTCGTCGCCGCTGGGGAACAGCCAGGTCAGGGCGAGCGTGAGACCACCCAGCATGGCCAGCACCTGAGCCCAGACCGGGGTCCGGCCGAGCCGGGCCAGCGCCGCCGCGGCGGCCACCGCGGCCACCGCGATGACGGCCTGGATCAGCCACGTCCAGCGTTCGAAGATGGCCGACAGCGGCGCGGCGGCGAGCAGCGTCGCGGCGGCGGCCACCAGGCCCAGATTCCGATGGGCGATCATGAGGGGGACCTTCCGTTCATCGCACGGTGCCCGCCACCGTCTCGGCCATCGCCGCACGGAGGGCGAACCCCTGGGAGCCCCGGCCCGCCTGCGGCCAGAGGGCGGGCAGCCGGCCAGCGTGGTCGACGCCGATCACCCGCCAGCCGGACTGGAGCAGGGCCAGCGCCGCCGTGTCGTGCGCCTGGTCAGCCTCGGCGCGGGCGTGCGCCGGCAGGTTGAGCCAGGCGGAGCTGTCCAGCAGGAAACACACGCAGGTGGCGCCGTTGGCCCGCAACCCGGCGAGTAGTTCGGCCTCGGCGGTGCTCAGCGAGCCGAACAGGCCGATGATCAGACCGCCGTCGGCCCGCTGCCGGACGTGCTGGATCAGTGTGGTGATCTCGACGCGTTGGTCCAGCCGGACCTCGGCGAGGTGATCGAGCAGCAGCCCGTCGCCGGCGCCCTCACCAGCGTCGAGGTCGGCGCCGGAACCGGTCACCAGCCGCAGCTTGTAGCCGGCCTGGCGCAGGTGCGTGGCGATGCTGGCGGCGGCCGACACCGCCCACTCGAAGCTGGCCGTCGGGCCGTCACCCCGGTGGCCGTACGCCCGGGTGTCCAACAGGATCGTGGCCCGGCTCTCCCAGGGTTGCTCCTCGCGCCGCACCATCAGCTCGCCGGTACGTGCGGTGGACTTCCAGTGCACCCGGCGCAGGTCGTCGCCGCGCCGGTACTCGCGAGTCGCCGCGTCGTCCTCGCCGTGCACCGCGACCGACCGGGCCCGGCTCTCGCCGCTGCCGGCGTACTCGCCGGGGAGCCGGACCGACGGCAGCGGCACCACCTGCGGCACCACCGTCAGCCGGTCGGTGCCGGGAAAGGCGCGGGTGAGTTCGCAGAGCCCGAACGGGTCGGTCATCCGCACCACCAGCGGCCCCACCTCGTACCGGCCGCGGACCTCGGCCCGCACGGTGTACGCCACCGAACTGGCCTGGTGCGCGCCGAGCCGCTCCAGCACCACCCGGGGGCGGCTGCCCAGCGCGTACGGCAGCCGGTCCTCCAGCAGCAGGGTGCCGGTGGGCAGTCGGGACATGTTCTGCAACCGCAGCACCATCCGGGCGCTGGCCCCGACCGGCACCCGGTGCGGCTCCAGCGACCGGTGACAGGCCAGCTTGTAGCGGCTGCGCCCGACGTAGAGCGCGGCGAGCAGCGGCAGCACCGCCAGCAGCACCGCCACCCGCAGCAGATCCTTCTCGCCGAGGATGCCGGCGGAAACGGCCGCCGCCAACCCGGCGGCCAGGAAGGACCGGCCGCGGGTGGTCAGCCCGCGCAGCCCGTCACGCACGTCACGGCCTCCGCGGCTCGAACGGTGCCCGGCCGTTGCCGGTGGCCGGCGGCCGACTGTCGTACGGCGCGCGCTGGCGGTCGTGCGGCAGTGGCAGTCGGTGCACCAGGTCGGCGATGATCGCGTCGGTGGTACGCCTGGCGAGCTGGGCGTCGGCGGTCGGGATGAGCCGGTGCGCGAGCACCGGTACGGCCAGCACCTGGAGATCGTCCGGCAGCACGTAGTCGCGCCCGTCGAGGGCGGCCACCGCACGGGCGGTGCGCAGCATTTGCAGCGTGCACCGAGGGGACGCGCCCAACCGCAGGTCGGGCGACTCTCGGGTGGCGGTGACCAGGTCGATGGCGTACTGCTTGACCGCGTCGGCGACGTGCACCTGCCGGACGTGCCCGATCAGCCGGCGGACGGTCTCGGCGTCGGAGACCGGCCGCAGCGCCGGCAGCGGGTCCACCGCGCCGTGGCCGTCGAGCATGGCCAGCTCGGCGGTCGGGTCCGGGTACCCCATGGCGATCCGGGCGGTGAACCGGTCGCGCTGCGCCTCCGGCAGCGGGTACGTCCCCTCCATCTCGATCGGGTTCTGCGTCGCGATCACCATGAACGGGGTCTGCAGTTGGTAGGTCACCCCGTCGACGGTGACCTGCCGTTCCTCCATGCACTCCAGCAGCGCGGACTGGGTCTTCGGCGAGGCCCGGTTGATCTCGTCACCGACCACCAGGTTGGCGAAGACGGCACCGGGACGGAACTCGAAGTCGTGCGTCTCCTGGTTGTAGACGCTGACCCCGGTGACGTCGCTGGGCAGCAGGTCGGGGGTGAACTGGATCCGGCGCACCGAGCAGTCGATGGACCGGGCGAGGGCCTTGGCCAGTTTGGTCTTGCCTACTCCGGGTACGTCCTCGATGAGCAGGTGTCCCTCGGCGAGCAGGACGGCCAGGGCCAACCGCACGGTGGCGGTCTTACCCTCGATGACCTGTTCGATGTTGGCCACGATTGCGTCACTGGCGGCGCGGAACTCGTCGTGCGGTAGCAGTCCGCCAACTTCGTCCCAGGTCTGTTGTGTCACGGGCCTCCTCCTCGTCGCCGTCACGGCAGCTCTGAAAAGAGCACCTGGCCCCGCCGTTGGGTTCGCGACGTGCGAGCCTCGTCTGCCGCAGCAATCTCACTGGCCTCTCAGGCTAACCATGTTTGTCGCCAACGCCGACCGCCGCAGGTGTTTGAGCGGTTACGCAGCGATTTGTCAATCCCGGGACGCATGTTCACGGTGTTTCCGGGTAATGCCCGCTGACATCACGCCCCACTCTCCGTACGCGAAAAACCTCGGAAAGGTTCACGCCCGCGGTCCGCTCGTGGACGGCGCGCGGCGGCCGTGCCGGGGGTGGCGGTACACTGCCGACATGGCCGGAGTCTTCCTGCTTCTTATCGGGCCGTGCTGAGGCGCTGAAGGCGCGACAGCACGGCGGCCCCTCCTGCGTGAGGGGCTTTTTCGTGTCCGCCGCTGGCCGCTTGTCCGCCGCCGGTCGCGGCGGGCCGCCGAAGCAACGAGACACGGAACCAGCCAGCACGGACAGACTCCGCCGAGCGACGCGAGGAGAAGGCCATGACCGAGGCAGCCACCAGCGACACCCCACGCTTCCGCTACACCGCGACGCTGGCCGACGAGATCGAGCGCCGCTGGCAGGACGTCTGGGAACGGGAAGGCACCTTCCACGCGCCCAACCCGTCCGGTCCGCTGGCCGACCCGGCTCACCCGCGCTCCGGCGCCGAGAAGCTGTACGTGCTGGACATGTTCCCGTACCCGTCCGGCGCGGGCCTGCACGTGGGGCACCCACTGGGCTACATCGGCACCGACTGCTTCGCCCGCTACCAGCGGATGGCCGGGCGTAACGTGCTGCACGCGATGGGCTTCGACGCGTTCGGCCTGCCCGCCGAGCAGTACGCGGTGCAGACCGGCACCCACCCGCGGACCACCACCGAGGCCAACATCGAGCGGTACCGGGAGCAGCTGCGCCGGCTGGGGCTGGCCCACGACCAGCGGCGTTCGGTGGCCACCATCGACACCGACTTCTACCGCTGGACGCAGTGGATCTTCCTGCAGATCTTCAATTCCTGGTACGACCGCGAGGCCGGGCGGGCCCGCCCGATCAGTGAGCTGATCGCCGAGTTCGCTGCCGGCAGCCGGCCCACCCCCGACGGTCGCCCGTGGGCCGACCTGTCGGCGGCCGACCGTCGCCAGATCGTCGACGACCACCGCCTGGCGTACGTGTCGCAGGCGCCGGTGAACTGGTGCCCCGGGCTGGGCACGGTGCTGGCCAACGAGGAGGTCACCGCCGACGGCCGGTCCGAGCGGGGCAACTTCCCGGTCTTCAAGCGCAACCTGAAGCAGTGGATGATGCGGATCACCGCGTACGGTGACCGGCTGCTGGACGACCTGGACACGCTGGACTGGCCCGAGCCGATCAAGCTGATGCAGCGCAACTGGATCGGCCGCTCCACCGGCGCACACGTCGACTTCCCGACCAGTGCCGCGCCCGTGCGGGTGTTCACGACCCGACCGGACACCATCTTCGGCGCCACCTACATGGTGCTGGCCCCCGAACACGAGCTGGTCGACGCGCTGACGCCGGCCGCCTGGCCGGAGGGGACCAGGGACGCCTGGACCGGCGGGCACGCCAGCCCCCGGGCGGCCGTCGAGGCGTACCGCAAGGCGGCGGCGGCCAAGACCGACGTCGAGCGGCAGGCCGACACCAAGGAGAAGACCGGCGTCTTCGTCGGCGCGTACGCCACGAACCCGGTCACCGGCGCGCAGATCCCGATCTTCATCGCCGACTACGTGCTGGCCGGTTACGGCACCGGCGCGATCATGGCGGTGCCGGCCCAGGACGAGCGGGACTGGGACTTCGCCGAGCTGTTCGAGCTGCCGATCGTCCGCACCGTGGCGCCGCCGGAGGGCTTCGACGGCAAGGCGTACACCGGCGACGGCCCGGCCATCAACAGCGCCGCGCCCGAACGCGGCCTGGACCTGGACGGCCTGGGGGTGGCCGACGCCAAGGCCCGGATCATCGAGTGGCTGGAGGCCAACGGCGCCGGGCAGGGCGCGACCACCTACCGGCTGCGGGACTGGCTGTTCAGCCGGCAGCGCTACTGGGGCGAGCCGTTCCCGATCGTCTACGACGCCGACGGCACCGCCATCGCGCTGCCCGAGGAGATGCTGCCGGTCGAACTGCCCGAGGTGGACGACTTCTCCCCGCGCACCTTCGACCCGACCGACGCCGACAGCGACCCGGAGACGCCGCTGTCGCGCCGCCGGGACTGGGTCGAGGTGGAGCTGGACCTGGGTGACGGGCCGAAGCGCTACACCCGGGAGACCAACGTGATGCCGCAGTGGGCCGGCTCCTGCTGGTACGAGCTGCGCTACCTGGACCCGACCAACGGCGATCGGTTCGTCGACGCGGACACCGAACGGTACTGGATGGGACCGCGCGGCGAGGGCGACTGCGGCGGCGTGGACCTGTACGTCGGCGGGGCCGAGCACGCCGTGCTGCACCTGCTGTACGCCCGCTTCTGGCACAAGGTGCTGTACGACCTGGGGCACGTGTCCAGCTTCGAGCCGTTCCGCAAGCTGTTCAACCAGGGCTACATCCAGGCGTACGCGTACACCGACGCCCGGGGCGCGTACGTGCCGGCCGAAGAGGTCGTCGAACGTGACGGCGGCTTCTTCCTGGGCGACGTCCAGGTCAACCGCGAGTACGGCAAGATGGGCAAGTCCCTGAAGAACGTGGTCACCCCGGACGAGATGTGCGCCGCGTACGGCGCCGACACGTTCCGGGTGTACGAGATGTCGATGGGCCCGCTGGAGGTGTCCCGCCCGTGGGAGACCCGGGCGGTGGTCGGCTCGTACCGCTTCCTGCAACGGGTCTGGCGGGCCGTCGTCGACGAGCAGACCGGCGAGTCGCGGGTGGTCGACGAACCGGCCGACGAGGCGACCCGGCGGCTGCTGCACAAGGTGATCGACGGGGTCCGGGGCGACATGGCCGGGATCCGGTTCAACACCGCGATCGCCAAGCTGATCGAGCTGACCAACGCGGTGACCCGGCTGAACCGGACCCCCCGCGAGGTGGCCGAGCCGCTGGTGCTGATGCTGTCCCCGGTCGCCCCGCACATCGCCGAGGAATTGTGGCGGCGGCTGGGCCACGACAGCTCACTGACCTACGCCGACTTCCCGGTCGCCGACCCGGCCCTGCTGGTGGCCGAGACGGTCACCTACCCGGTGCAGGTCAACGGCAAGGTCCGCGGCCGCATCGAACTGCCCGCCGACGCGACCGAGGAGACCGTCCGCGCCCAGGCGCTGGCCGCAGTGGCCACCGTCCTGGCCGGCAAGGACCCCCGCAAGGTCATCGTCATCCCCGCCCGCATGGTCTCCATCGTCCTGTAACCC
>NZ_POTX01000167.1 GCF_003236305.1 Micromonospora endophytica
CCCCCGCCCACAGCCGGCCCCGACCTGGCCGAGGTCGCCGGGCAGTGGCTCGGTCGACGCGCCCTGGAGATCGCCGCCGCCGGTGGGCACCACCTGGCGCTGATCGGGCCACCGGGAGCCGGCAAGACGATGCTCGCCGAGCGCCTGCCGTCGATTCTGCCGCCGCTGAACGACGACGACGCGCTGGAGGTGACCGCGCTGCACTCGATCGCCGGGTTGTTACCGACGGGTGGTGGGCTGCTGCGTCGGCCTCCGTTCCAGGCCCCGCACCACACCGCAACCGTGCCGTCCATCGTCGGAGGCGGGGCCGGCCTGGCCCGGCCGGGCGCGATCTCCCTCGCCCACCGGGGGGTTCTCCTGCTCGACGAGGCGCCCGAGTTCAGCAAGGCGGCCCTGGAGGCCCTGCGCCAGCCGTTGGAGAACGGTCGGGTGCTGTTGACCCGCAGCCGGGGCGGTGCCGAATATCCTGCCCGCGCCCAACTGGTGCTCGCCGCCAACCCCTGCCCCTGCGCCAACCCGGCCGGCGACGACCGCTGTGAGTGTCCGCCGCTGACCCGTCGCCGCTATCTCGGCCGGCTGTCGGGTCCGCTGCTCGACCGGATCGATCTTCAGGTGCGCCTGCCACCGATGCGCGCGGCCGAGCTGATGGAACCCGCCGCGCACGAGTCCTCCGCGGTGGTCGCGGCGCGGGTGGCCGCCGCCCGCGCGGCGGCCACCACCCGATGGGGCGCGTCGAGCTATCGGCTCAACGCCGAGATTCCCGGGCCGGATCTGCGCCGTCCACCGTGGCGGCTGCCAGCCCGCGACACCGCCGAGCTGCGATCACGGCTAGACGCCGGCTCGCTCTCGGCACGCGGCTTCGACCGGGTCATCCGGCTCGCCTGGACGATCGCCGACCTGGACGGGCGGGCACGCCCGGACCGCGGCGACGTCGCCGAGGCCATCCAGCTCAGAACGGGAGAGGGTACGTGAGCACGCGCGAAGAGTCGGTGTTGGCCCGGGTGGCGTTGACCTGGCTGGCGGAGCCGGGCACCCGCTCGGTGCACCAGCTGGTCGACGAGCTGGGTCCGGTGTCCGCACTGGAACTGTTGCTCGACGGTGGAGCCCCGCAGCAGGAGCTTCGGGACAGCGTGGCGGCACGCGGCAGGGCCGGGGACGCGCGGGCGATCGCCGCCGAGGCGCTGGGACGCGGCGACCGGCTCGCCGCCCGCGTCGTCATCCCCGGCGACGACGAATGGCCTCCGACGGTCGAGCACCTACGTACGCTGGTTATTCCCGACGCTCGTAGCCGGGTGGACCGCGAGACCGCCGCGCCGCTCTGTATCTGGGTACGCGGACCGTGGCCGCTGGCCGAGGTGATGGAACGTTCGGTTGCGGTGGTGGGTGCCCGTGCCGCGACGGCGTACGGCATCCACGTCGCGACCGATCTCGGCTACGGCCTGGCCGACCGGGAGTGGACGGTGGTCTCCGGCGGCGCGTTCGGCATCGACGCGGCGGCACACCGTGGGGCGTTGAACGCGGGTGGCCCGACCGTCGCGGTGCTTGCCTGTGGGGTGGACCGGCCCTATCCGATGGGCAACGCGGCGTTGTTCGATCGGATCGCGGAGACCGGGTTGCTGGTCAGCGAGTGGCCGCCGGGGGCCGAGCCGCTGCGCCCGCGGTTCCTCATCCGCAACCGGGTGATCGCCGCGGGCACCCGAGGCACGGTGCTGGTCGAGGCCGCGGCCCGCAGCGGCGCGACCCAGACCACCAGACGCGCCATCGCCCTGCGTCGGCCCACGATGGTGGTGCCCGGTCCGGTCACCTCGGCGATGTCCGTGGGGGCACACGAGATCCTCCGTGAGGAACCGGCGAGCCGACTGGTGACCGGCCTCGACCAGGTGCTGGAGGAGCTGGGCCGGATCGGTGAGTTCGCCCCGGTGCCACGCGGACCGGAGCGGCCCACCGACACCCTCGACGATGACGCGAGAGCGATCGTGGAGGCGATGCCCGGACGCGGCACTGTCGATGTGGAGGTCCTCGCCGCGCGGGCCGGCCTGCCCATCCGGACGGTGCTGCGCAAACTGTCCCTGTTGGAGGAGCTGGTCCTGGTGGCCCGCCGGGGCCAGGGCTACCTCCTGCTCTCCCAGGCGGCCAATCCGAAACCGCCCCGCCGGGAATAGGCAGCCGCGGGCAGCACCGGGCGACACCGCGGTGCGGTCGCGAAGACGCGTCCGGCCCGGGTCGGCCGTAGGCTGAGCAGGTGCGAGATACGGGAGGGCAGCGCGGCGCTGATCGTGGCACGCAGGCCACGCATGCCGCGCTGCCAGCACCGCTGCGGGACGTGGTGGACGAGTTCGCCCGTCACCTCGCCGCCGTCCGCAACCGCTCGGCGCACACCGTGCGGGCGTACGTCGCCGATCTGGTGTCCCTGTTGGACCATGCCCGGCGGTCGGGCTGCGCCGAGGTGGCCGAGTTGAGCCTCGACACGATCCGTAGCTGGTTGGCGAAGCAGCGTACGACGGGTGCCGCCCGCACGACGCTGGCCCGGCGCGCGGCGACGGCCCGCACGTTCAGCGCCTGGGCCCACCGGGCCGGCCTGCTGCCCACCGACGTCGCCGCCACGCTGGCCAGTCCCCGCCCACAGCGCACGCTGCCCACCGTGCTCCGCACCGACCAGGCCGCCCTGCTCCTCGACGCACCGGCCACCCCGCTCGCAGCCGAAACACCCCCCGCCCCGCTGGGCGGCGACGCCGCCACGGACCAGGAGGCCGACGGGACGCCCACCCACCGTCCCGCCGACCCGGCCGACGCCGCCGCGGCGGCGGTGGCGCCGGACCCCACGGCCGCCGCTATCGTGCTGCGCGACCGGGCGCTGTTGGAACTGCTCTACGGCACCGGGGTACGCGTCAGCGAGGTGTGCGGGATCGACGTGGCCGACATCGACCACAGCCGGCGGGTGGTGCGGGTACGCGGCAAGGGCGGCCGGGAACGGTCGGTGCCGTACGGCGTACCGGCCCAACGCGCCCTGGACGACTGGCTGCGGCAGGGGCGGCCGGTGTTGGCGGTGCCGGAATCACGGGACGCGCTGCTGCTCGGTGCCCGGGGCGGCCGGCTGCATCCGACGACCGCCCGCCGGATCGTCGGCGGGTACGCCGAGGCCGCCGGCCTGCCCCGGATCAGCCCGCACGCGTTACGCCACACGGCCGCCACCCATCTGCTCGAAGGTGGCGCGGACCTGCGCGCGGTGCAGGAACTGCTGGGGCACTCCTCGCTTGCCAGCACCCAGATCTACACCCACGTCTCGGTGGAGCGGCTGCGGGCCGCCTACCGGCAGGCCCATCCGCGCGCCTGACCCACACCGACGCCGGCCGAGAGAACCCACCGAGAGACGTGAAACGATCACGAGCGGCGTTACGATCATCGGGTGAGCGTTCCGCCGCCGCCCGAGCCGATCCCGGGTGCTCGGCTGCTCTTCTCCCTCGACCCGGCGATCAGCCATCTCAACCATGGCTCCTTCGGCGCGGTGCCGGTCCTCGTCCAGCGGGCCCAGCAGCGGTTGCGCGACGAGATGGAAGCCGACCCGCTGCGTTTCTTCACCCAGGGGCTGGCCGACCGGATAGCGCACGCCCGGCGCCATCTTGCCGGTTTTCTCGGTGCCGATGCCGACGGCACCGCCCTGACCGCGAACGCCACCACCGGGGTGGCGGTGGTGCTCCAGTCCCTCGGTCTGCGTCCCGGCGACGAGGTGCTGACCACCGATCACGGCTACGGCGCGGTCGAGTTCTCCGTCCAGCGGGAGTGCCGGCGCACCGGCGCGACTCACCGGGTGCTGCGGCTGCCGCTGACCGCCAGCGACGAGGAGGTCGTGCAGATCGTGCGGGACGGCCTGCGACCCGGGCGTACCCGGCTGCTCGTCATCGACCAGCTGACCTCGGCCACGGCCTGGCTGCTCCCCACCGCCGCCATCGTCGGCGTGGCCCGGGAGCACGGGGTGTCGGTGCTTGTCGACGCCGCGCACGCGCCGGGCATGCTGCCGGCCACGGTGCGTAGCGTCGGTGCCGACTTCTGGGTCGGCAACCTGCACAAGTGGGGGTACGCCCCCCGCGGCACCGCGGTGCTCGTGGTCGCACCGCCGTGGCGGGAGCGGATCGAACCGTTGGTGGTCTCCTGGGAACAGGAGGCGGGCTTCCCCGCCCGGCTGGAGTGGCAGGCGACGGCGGACTACACCGCCTGGCTCAGTGCCCCGGTGGGGCTGTACGCGCTGCGCAGCCTGGGCGTCGACCGGGTACGCGAGCACAACGCGACACTGGCCGCGTACGGTCAGCGGGTGGTGGGGGACGCGCTCGGCGTGCCGCCGGCCGACCTGCCGGACCCCGGCGGACCCACTGTCGCCATGCGGCTCGTCCCGTTGCCGGCGGGCCTGGCCACGACGATGGACGCGGCGCGGGCGCTGCAGGCCCGGATCGCCGAACGGCTCGCCACCCAGGTCGCGGTCATGACCTGGAACGGACGCGGTTGGCTGCGGCTCTGCGGGCAGGTCTACAACTCGGCCGACGAGTATGACCGGCTCGCCGGCCGGCTGCCCGCGCTGCTCGCCCAGCGCTGACCGACCGGCCCGGTGCGGCGGGCACCTCGCCCAGCGGCAGCAGCCGGGACCGGCCGAGGCCGAGCAGGGCCAGTGGATCGTGGTAGTCCGCGTCCTGCCGCAGCCCCCAGTGCAGGCATGCGGTCGCCGGGCAACCGGCGTGGCCGGGCAGCAGGTGCCCCAGTACGGACCCGGCCACCACCGCCGCGCCGACCGTCACCACCGGCTGGACCGGCTCGTAGGTGGTGCGCAGCCCGTCGGCGTGCCCCACGGAGATCACCGGCCGGCCGGCGACCGGGCCGGCGAACAGGACGGTGCCGGCGCCGGCCGCCCGGATCGCCGCTCCGGTCGCGGCATGCAGGTCCACGCCCCGGTGACCGGAGAGCCACGGACGCGGCGGCGGATCGAACCGGCGTACCGGCTGTGGCAGGCCGTCCACCGGCCACCGGAACGGGCCGGCGACGGCCGTCGGCATCGTCGGCCGCTTCGGCCCGGCGACCGCCGGATCGAGGAACGGCATGAGCAGGGCCAACCCGCAGAGCAGCACGAGGCCACCGCGCGCGACGGCGACGCCGCGACCACGCGGGACGGGAGCAGCAGGCGGGTACGCGTCGGGAGGTGTCCGGAGCATCGGACGGCGGTGGGTCGACATGCCGGCCAGCCTGACCGGAGCCGGACCCGCCCGCAGCCCCGGGCGGCTGTCCTGTGGACAGCGCAGCGCTCTGTGGAAAACCCGCGCCGGACGGGATGATCTGGTATGGCAAGGTGCGAGCAGTGGTGGGCCACTGTGGACGCGCCTGAGCCGGTGGAGACCGGTGCGGCGGGTGGGGGGGCCGCCGCCCGGCGAAAGGCCGGTTAGCGGATCAGCCGCCGAAGCCGGAGTCGGCGGGGAGGGAGATGTCGGGCTTCTCCAGCTCCTCGACGTTGACATCCTTGAACGTCATCACCCGGACGTTCTTGACGAAGCGGGCGGGACGATACATGTCCCACACCCAGGCGTCGTGCATCTCGACCTCGAAGTAGACCTCGCCGTCGGAGTTGCGTACGTGCAGGTCGACCTGGTTGGCCAGGTAGAACCGCCGCTCGGTCTCCACCACGTAGGAGAACTGACGGACGATGTCGCGGTACTCCCGGTAGAGCTGGAGCTCCATCTCGGTCTCGTACTTTTCGAGATCTTCCGCGCTCATCGCACTCCGCCTTCCATGACCACATCTTCCCCCACCGGCGCCGGAGGCCGAGACTGCTCGCCCAACGCCACGCCGACGGTACCCCCTACCGCGCCCGAACGCTCCATCGCCTCGTCCCAGCTTGCGCCCAACGGTCGGCGCGAACGCGGCGGACGGCTGTCCAGGCCGGTCACGGCCGCCACGTTCACGTAGGAGAATCGATGCTCCCGACACGGACCGCGCTCACGCAACGCCGCAGTGTGCTCAGCCGTGATGTACCCCTTGTGGTCGGCGAAACCGTAGCCGGGATACCCGGCGTCCAACTCCACCATGATCCGGTCCCGGGTCACCTTGGCCAGCACGCTCGCCGCCGCCACACAGGCCGCCACCCGGTCGCCCTTCCAGACGGCGAGGCCGGGCACCTCCAGGCCGTCGACACCGAAGCCGTCGGTGAGGACGTACTCCGGCCGGACCGCCAGCGACGCCAGGGCGCGGCGCATGGCCGCCAGGTTGCACACGTGCAGCCCGCGGGCGTCGACCTCGTCGGCCGGGATGACCACCACGGCGTACGCCAGGGCACGCGCGACGACCTCGTCGTACACCCGCTCCCGGCTCGCTGCGGTGAGCAACTTGGAATCGGCCAGCCCGTCGATCTCGCCGCGCCGGCCCTCGGGCAGCACCGCGGCGGCAGCCACCAGCGGCCCGGCGCAGGCGCCCCGACCAGCCTCGTCGGCACCGGCGACGAACCGGAAGCCACGCCGTTGCAGGGCCCGCTCCAGCGCGTAGAGCCCGGCCTCGCGCCGCACCACCGTACGCGGCGGGTTCAGCACTGCGAGCCTCCCTTCCGCACGCCCTCTCGCGGGCCGACTTCTCGCGGGCCGACCTCCCGCGGGCCGACCTCCCGCGGGCCGACCTCTCGCGGGCCGACCTCTCGCGGGCCGGCCTCTCGCGGCGTTGGGCCGGCCAGCGCGGCGGCCAGCACCGCCGCCAGGTCGGTGGGGTAACAGCGCTCGCCGGTGCTGGCCAACTCCCGCGCCGACCACCAGCGATGGCCGTCGACGCTGCCCCGCTCCACCTCGCTGAACCCGGCCGTGTCGACCTCGTGGGCGGCCACCTGGACCAGGAAGAACCGCTGCTCCTGCCGGTACCACACCCCGTCGAAGGAGAACTCCGTCACGTCGGCGTGGACCGGCTCGCCGACCTCGGCCACCGTCACTCGCAATCCGGTCTCCTCCGCGAGTTCGCGGGCCGCGCACTCGGCGTACGTCTCACCCGGGTCCAGCCCGCCGCCCGGGGTGAACCACCAGCGCCCGCCCTCGGGACGGGCCGGGTCGAAGCCGCGGAACAGCAGCAGTCGCCCGGTGCCGTCGACCAAGAGCACGCGGGCGGCGCGCCTCGGGGTGTAGACCGTCACCGCACCAGACTGCCAGACGCCGGCGACAACGCCCACGCCACGGGTGAGGCCGGTCAGGGCGTCGGAATCGTCTCGAACGGCTCGGGCACGCTGAGCAGGGTGGCCCGGTTGAACGGCCAGAAGATCGTGAAGGCCCGACCCACCACGTCCTGCTCCGGGATGGTGGCCGAGGTGATGCTCTGCCCCGACTGCTGGTAGTGCTCCAGCGAGTCACCCGAGGCTGAGCGATGGTCACCCATCACCCAGAGCCGGCCCTCCGGCACGACCACGTCGAACTCCTGGTCCGCCGGCTTGTCCCGCTGCCCCTCGAAGGAGAAGATGTACGGCTCGTCCAGCGGCACACCATTGATCACCAGGCGATCCTGCTCGTCGCAGCAGACCACCCGGTCACCGCCGACGCCGATCACCCGCTTGATGTAGTCCTCCCCCGAGGGGTTGCCGCTCCATTCCAGCGGCGCCTTGAAGACGATCACCTCGCCCCGGTGCGGCGACCGGAAGTTGTACACCAACTTGTTGACCAACACCCGGTCGTCCTTGACGAGGGTGTTCTCCATGGACGGCGAGGGGATGAAGAAGGTTTGAAGCACGAAGGCGCGCACCAGCACCGCGACCAGGATCGCCACCCCGAGGAGGATGGGCAACTCCTTCCAGAAGGAGTTGCGGGGCTTGTCGGTCTGCTCGTCAATCACGGGAGGAGCCTACGTTGCTCGGATCGACGCGACCGGCCGGAACGCGCGAGAACGGATAGGGTCGCCGCAATCGGGAGAACCAGGACGACTCCCCCATCGGGCGTGGGGCGTACCGGTGGGGCGGCCCCACCGGTGGCCACGGCCGGCGGTGCGACGCTGGCGAACGTCTCCGGGATCGGCAGGCCGTGCCAGCGGTCGGAGGGCCAGACCACCGCGAACGCCCGCCCCACCACGTTGTCGATGGGCACCGGTCCCTGGCAGCGCGCATCCTGCGAGACCTGCCGATGGTCGCCGAGCACGAATATCTGGCCGGGCGGAATGACGATCTCCTCGAAGCGCCGTGACCGGCACTCCTCCGGATTCGGCGGCACGTCCAGCGGCGAGTCCCGCAGCACGTACGCCGACTCGTCCAGCGGGGTGCCGTTGACGAGCACCCGGCCCTGGTCGTCGCAGCAGCTCACCCGGTCGCCGGGCAACGCGATGACCCGTTTGATGAAGTCCTTCTCACCGGGACGCCCCAGGCCGACCAGGTCACCGACGGTACGACCGAGCTTGTCGACGAAGCCCGTGGGCGGTTGCGCGTCGACCTGCGGAACCCACTGGTCGGTGCCCCGGAAGACCACCACCTCGCCCCGCTGCGGATCGCGCATGTTGTAGACGACCTTGTTGACCAGGACCCGGTCGTTGACGAGCAGGGTGTCCTCCATCGACCCGGAGGGGATGAAGAACGCCTGGAGCAGGAAGGTGCGGATCAGCACCGCGAGACAGAAGGCCACGATGAGCAGCAGCGGCAACTCCTGCCAGAGCGGCATCTGCGGCTTGCCGCGCCGGCTGCGCCGTCGCCACGGATCGACCGCACCGCTGTCGTCAAGCGTCCGTACCACGCTCACTCCCCGGTCCGCAGAAACGACTACCGCCCGGCAGTCTCGTCGAGACTCCCCGGGCGGTAGTGGAGGTCACCCGCCACGTGAGGCGGGTCACCGCCGCGCTGCGCCCGTACGACCAGGGTAGTGCGATCTGGCCAGTACGGCATACGCGCAGCTCAGGCGGCGTGGCGCAGAGCGACGTCAGCTCGGCTGCTTCTCGCGAAGCTCCTTGATCTTGGCCTTCTTGCCCCGCAGCTCACGCAGGTAGTAGAGCTTGGCCCGGCGCACGTCACCACGGGTCACGACCTCGATCCGGTCGATCGCCGGGCTGTTGATCGGGTAGGTGCGCTCGACACCGACGCCGAAGCTGAGCTTGCGGACGGTGAAGGTCTCGCGCAGCCCGTCGCCCTGGCGGCGGATGACGACGCCCTGGAAGATCTGGACCCGGGACCGGTTGCCCTCGACCACCCGGGCGTGCACCTTGACGGTGTCACCGGCGCGGAAGGCGGGCAGGTCGGTGCGCTTCGACTGGGCGTCAAGGGCGTCCAGGATGTTCATCGCTGTGTCCTCGTGAGGCTCACGGCGCACCGTCACTCGGCGCGCGGGTGGGTGATACTGATCCCCGGGTGGCGACCAGCCGCAACCGGCCCCGGTCGGAGATCCTCGCAGCCGTCCACGGCGCAGACGTCTGCGGCAACCCCTCTACTCTGCCATATCCGTTCCGGGCACCGGAAACCCGGTCCGCTCCAGCGCCGCGACGTCCCGTTTGTCCAGACTGCCGGGGTCGAGCGCAGCAAGCATGTCGGGTCGGCGCGCACCGGTGCGCGCCAGCGCCTCGTCCCGCCGCCAGCGCGCGATCCGGCCGTGGTCACCGGAGCGGAGCACCTCGGGCACGTCCAGCCCGCGCCAGGTCGCCGGCTTGGTGTACATCGGCGCCTCCAGCAGCCCGTGCGCGTGCGACTCCTCGTCCAGCGAGCCGGCGTTGCCGAGCACGCCGGGCAGCAGCCGGGTCACCGCCTCCAGGATCACCAACACCGCCACCTCGCCGCCGAAGAGCACGTAGTCGCCGAGGCTGACCTCGGTGACCGGCATCCGGGTGGCGGCGTGGTCGAGCACCCGCTGGTCGATGCCCTCGTACCTGCCGCAGGCGAAGAGCAGGTGCGGCTCGGCGGCGAGTTCGTGCGCCAGCGCCTGGGTGAACGGCACGCCGGCCGGCGAGGGCACCAGCAGGCGGGGCGGGGTCAGCTCCGGCGGGGCCAGGGCGTCGAGCGCCAGGCCCCACGGCTCGGGCCGCATCACCATGCCGGGCCCGCCGCCGTACGGGGTGTCGTCGACCGTGCGGTGCACGTCCTGGGTCCAGCTCCGCAAATCGTGTACGACCAGCCGCAGCGTGCCGTTGCCGCGGGCCTTGCCGACAAGCGACAGGTCCAGCGGGGCGAAGTACTCCGGGAAAATCGACACGATGTCGACGCGCATCAGGGGTGCTCCGCGAGAATCAGAGGTCGAGCAGGCCGCCGGGCAGGTCGACCACCACCCGGCCACCGGCGAGGTCGACTTCGGGGACGATCGCCTTGACGAACGGGATCAGCGCGGTACGTCCCTCGGTGCGACGCAGCACCAGCAGGTCGGAGGCGGGCGCGTGATCGATCCGCGCCACCTCGCCGAGCCGTTCACCGTCCAGGGTGACCACGGCCAGCCCGACCAACTGCTGGTCGTGGAACTCCTCCGGGTCCTCCGGCGGGACGACGTCGGCGCTGTCCACCGCGACCAGAGTGTTCCGGAGTGCCTCCGCGACCGCGCGGTCAAGCACGCCCTCGAAGGCGACGAGCATCCGACCCTGGTGCCAGCGGGCGGATTCCACTGTCAGCTCGTCCGGCACCTGGAACGGCACCCCGGCATCGGCGAGCGACTCGCCGGGGCTGGCGGGCGCAGGCGCAGTGCCGCGCCCGGCGTTCCCCCCCGGCATGGTGCGCAACACCACGCCGGGGGCGAACCGTGTCTCGGGCTCGTCGGTACGCACCTCCACGGTGACCTCACCGCGGATGCCGTGCGGCTTACCGATCCTGCCGACGATGAGCAGCATCAGTACGAGTCGACGATGTCGACGCGTACGCCGCGCCCACCGATGGAGCCGATCACCTGGCGCAGCGCCTTGGCGGTCCGGCCGGACCGCCCGATCACCGTGCCCAGGTCCTCAGGGTGCACGCGGACTTCCAGCCGCTTGCCCCGTCGGGAGTCGACCATCCGGACGCGTACGTCGTCGGGGTGATCCACGATTCCCTTGACCAGGTGCTCCAACGCCGGCCGCAACGCCATGTCAGGCCTGCTCGCCGGAGTCCGCAGCGGCCGGCTCCTCGGCCTTGGGCTCCTCAGCCTTCGGTGCCTCGGCCTTGGCGGCCTTCTTCGCCGGCTTGGCCGGGGTGTCGGCAACACCCGCGGCGGCCTTCGCCTCGGCCTCGTAGGCGGCCTTGCGGTCGGCCCGCTCCGGTGCCACCTTCAGCGGCGGCGGAGCCGGCAGGCCCTTGAACTTCTGCCAGTCGCCGGTCAGCTCCAGCAGTCGCTGCACCGCCTCGCTCGGCTGAGCGCCGACGGAGAGCCAGTACTGGACCCGCTCCGACTTGACCTCGATCACCGAAGGGTCTTCCTTCGGCTGGTAGATCCCGACGAACTCGATCGCCCGGCCGTCGCGCTTGGTGCGCGAGTCGGCGACGACGATGCGGTACTGCGGGTTGCGGATCTTGCCCATCCGCAGGAGCCGGATCTTTACGGCCACGGTTGTTTCGCTCCTGTTGCGATCTCACCGGCCCGAGAGGGCGGTGTGCATGGGTGAGCGCCAACCGGCACAGTGGGGTTGGGCCGGAGACCGCTCGGGTGGACTGGCGACGCGCCCGGGTTAGAGGGCGCCGGACACGCGCCGGATACCAGCCAGCCATTCTGCCAGATCCGTCCGGGATGCCTCACACCGGACCGGCCCGACTCGTCAGATCCGGTTCCAGGGTGAGCAAGGACACACCAACCGGGGGCTCCCGACCGCTCGTCCAGCCGGGCTGGCTGAGGTGGTCGCTCAGCGTACGGGTGTGCGGTCCCAACCCTCGGGCAGCCGCTCCGGGGTGGTCCACTCCGCCGGTGGGGTGAAGTCGCACCAGGTGCCGTCGAACGGGAACTCGCCTGCCTCCGCGATGGCGATCACCCGCTTCCCCTCGGCCCGCACCGCCGCCTCGTCGGGCACCCAGTAGTGCTCGGGGAAGGCGAGCCGTTCGACGAACTCCCCCTCGTCCTTCCACTCCCAGCTGCGGTCGGGACGGACACACACGTCGAGGTCCTGGTCCACGATGTCGACGCCGGCCAACTCACCGTCGTCCCACCGGACACCGGGCTCCTCCAGATTGACGTACCAGCCGGTGAAGCGCCCCTGCGCGTCGCGGAACCACCAGACGGAGTGGGCCGCGCCGGCGGGCAGGAACTTCAGCAGCGGTGGGCCGGACCAGCGTCCCTGCGCGAGGCGGTAGCTGGCCGTGATCCACTCGGTGAACGGGACCGCGCGCATGCCCAACCCGGCCGCGGTCACCTCGCTGGCCACCGGCGACCCCTCGGCCACCCAGAGCAGCAGCCCACGCTCGTCGTCGCTGACCACCCGAGCGGGTCGGACCCACCCGATCCGCCCCCGCCGCACGTTGCGGTGCACGATCAACCGGCCTGGCTCGAACGTCACGTCCCGACCCTACCGGTCGAACGACGGCCGGCCGGCTCCGCCTAGCGGTGTTAAAAGGGGGCCCTGCTATACCTGAGGCGTTAACAGGGGACCCCTCCTTACACCTCAGTAGGCGCGGGCGAGGATGGTGGTGAGGTCTGGCTCGTCCTCGCTGTCGGGGACCGAGCCGTCGGCGCGCAGCAGGCAGCGGACGGTGACGCCCTGGGCGTTGGCCTTCGCCTCGCCCTCGACACCCACCGCCGCCCAGGGGACGCGGGCCCAGCCGGTGGCGGCCGCCTCGATCGCCTCGTCCAGGGTCGCCACGTCGACCGTGCGGGACTGCCGGAACGCGAGCGCCTGGTCGTGCAGCGCCTGCTGGTCGGCGTCCAGAGCGGCGAGCACCGCGCCGACCACGTCGGCCACCGGGGTGGGGACCTTCGAGCCGTCGGTACGCCGGACCACCACCGCGTTGCCGCTGGCCAGGTCGCGCGGGCCGACCTCGACGCGTACCGGGTAGCCGCGCAGTTCGGCGTCGACGGCCCGGCGGCCGAACGGGGTGTCGGTGCGGTCGTCGAGCGCGACCCGGACACCGGCGTCACGCAGCGCGTCACGCAGCTTGGCCGCCGCCTCGCCGACGCCCTCGCCGTCCTTGACGACCATGACGTACGCCTGCACCGGCGCCAGCTTCGGCGGCACCCGCAGCCCGTTGTCGTCGCCGTGGCACATGATCAGACCGCCGAGCATCCGGGTCGAGGTGCCCCAGGAGGTGGTCCAGGCGTGCTCCCGGCCCCCCTCGGCGGAGGAGTACGCGATGTCGAACGCCTTGGCGAAGTTCTGCCCCAGTTCGTGGCTGGTGCCGAGCTGGAGGGCCTTGCCGTCACCCATCATGCCTTCGCAGGTGTAGGTGGCGGTCGCCCCGGCGAAACGCTCACGGGCGGTCTTGAGCCCCACCACCACCGGGATGCCGAGCACGTTGACCATCAGGTCCTCGTACGCCTCGTGCAGGATCTTGCGGGCGTAGGCGCGGGCGTCTTCCCGGGTGGCGTGGGCGGTGTGCCCCTCCTGCCAGAGGAACTCGCTGGTCCGCAGGAAGACCCGGGGGCGCAGCTCCCAGCGGACCACGTTGGCCCACTGGTTGAGCAGCAGCGGCAGGTCCCGGTACGAGTCGATCCACTTGGCCATGAACTCGCCGATCACCGTCTCGCTGGTGGGGCGGACCACCACCGGCTCGGCGAGCTGCTTGCCGCCGCCGTGGGTGACCACCGCCAGCTCCGGCGAGAAGCCCTCGACGTGCTCGGCCTCGCGCTTGAGGTAGCTCTCCGGGATGAACAGCGGGAAGTAGGCGTTCTCCGCGCCGGCGGCCTTGATCCGGTCGTCCATCTCGGCCTGCATCCGTTCCCAGATGGCATAGCCGGCCGGTCGGATCACCATGGTCCCCCGGACCGGCCCGTTGTCGGCCAACTTCGCCTTAGCGATCAGGTCCTGGTACCACCGGGGAAAGTCCTCCGCCCGGGGAGTAAGCACACGCGCCATAACCGCACATCCTATGCCGCCCCCACCCCACC
>NZ_POTX01000168.1 GCF_003236305.1 Micromonospora endophytica
GGTAGGGATCGAGGAGGCGGCGCCGACCGGGGGGCCGGGCGGCAGCTCGCGCTCAGCCGGATCCGGCACCGGCGGCACCCGGACGACGGAGCCGGGCCCGGGTGGCGCGACGCCGGAGAGTGGGCCGTGGCGCGGGCTGGACGCGATGGGTGGACTGGCCGCGCTGCGCGGCCTGCTGGCCCGGCCGCTGGCCTCCTACCACCTGCTGCTGGCCAGCGCCGGGCTGTTGCTGCTGATCGGCCTGACCATGGTCTTCTCGGCCACCAGCGTGCGCGACTACGCCGAGGGCGGCAACGCCTCGGCGTCCCTGACCAAGCAGGGGATCTTCGCCTTCATCGGCATCGTGGCGTTCTGGGCCTGCCAGCGGTTGCCGGCCCGCACCTACCGAGCACTGGGCCGGCCCGCGCTGGCCGTGGCGGTGGGGGTGCTGGTGCTGCTGAACCTGCTGGTGGCGTACGGGCGGTTGACCGACGGCGATGCCCGGATCGGGCCGCTGGAGGCCGAGCTGCTCGGGCTGTACGTCGGCGGTGTCGGCGTGCAACCCTCCGAGCTGGCCAAGTTCGCGCTGGTGCTGTGGGGGGCGTACGTGCTGGCCCGCAAGGGCGCGGCGCTGGGCTGGTGGCGGGAGTTGGCCACGCCGCTGTTCCCGGTGGTGGGCCTGATGTTCGTCCTGGTCGGCTACAACGACCTGGGCAGCATGCTCTGCCTGGTGGCCCTGGTGGTCGGCCTGCTCTGGGCGGCGGGGGTGCGGCTGCGGGTCTTCGCCGCGCTCAGCGCGATCGGCCTGGTCGGCATCGGCCTGCTGGTGGCGGTGGCCTCGCTCGGCGCCGGTTCCGGCGTCCGGGGCGAGGAGAACTACCGGCTGGCTCGACTTACCGTCTTCGTCAACCCGCCGCCGCTGGAGGGGTGCAAGGAGCAACTCTGCTACCAGATGGTGCAGGCCCGGTACGCCATCGTCAACGGCGGGTGGTTCGGCACCGGTCTCGGCCAGGGGCGCAGCAAGTGGGCCTGGTTGCCGGCGGCGGAGAACGACTTCATCTTCGCGGTGATCGCCGAGGAGCTGGGGGTGGTCGGCTGCGTGGTGGTGGTCACCCTCTTCGCGGTGCTGGCCTACACCGGGCTGCGGATCGCCCGGCGGGTCGACGACCCGTTCCGCCGGCTCGCGGCTGCCGGTGTCACCGCCTGGCTGGTCGGGCAGGCGTTCATCAACATCGGTGGCGTGATCGGCCTGCTGCCGCTGACCGGCGTACCGCTGCCCTTCATCTCGGTCGGCGGCAGCGCCCTGGTCGTCACCCTGGCGGCGGTCGGGATGCTCGCCTCGTTCGCGCGGGCGGAACCCGATGCGGCCAGAGCCCTGCATGCCCGTCCACCGGCCCGGTGGGTCCGACTAGTGTGGGCACCGTTGCCGCCGCTTCCCGGCCGGCGCCGCCGCGCGGCGCCGCCGTCGGCTGCCCGGGGGACCGTGCCCCAGGCGCGTAAGCGGCGCAGGGACGATCAGGCCGCACCGCGTGGCGCCCGGGACGGCCGGGGTCGCGGCGGGACGGCGGACGAGAGGAGACGGTGATGGGTCCGCTGCGTTCGGTGGTGCTCGCGGGAGGTGGCACCGGAGGACACATCTACCCGTTGCTCGCCTTCGCCGACTGCCTGCGCCGACACGACCCCGGCGTCCGGATCACCTGCCTCGGCACGCCGAAGGGGCTGGAGAACGAGCTGATCCCGCCGGCCGGCTACGACCTGCGGAACATCCCGGCGTACCAGCTGCCCCGGTCGATAAACATGAACCTGGTCCGCACCCCGGGCCGGATGTGGACCGCGGCCCGCGCCGCGGGCAAGGTCATCGACGAGGTACGCGCCGACGTGGTGGTGGGCTTCGGCGGGTACGTCTCGGTGCCGGCGTACCTGGCCGCGTGGCGGCGGGAGTTGCCGATCGTCATCCACGAGGTGAACGTGCCGCCGGGGGTGGCCAACCGGCTGGGGATGCGGTTCACCAAGCACGTCGCTGTCGGGTTCCCGCACCAGCCGGCGCAGGCCGAGTCGCTGCGGGACGCGCGGGTGGTGGGTGTCCCGCTGCGCCGCGCCATCTCCGGCCTGGACCGGGCGGCCATGCGCAACGCGGCCCGCGCCCACTTCGGACTCCGTCCGGATCTGCCGGTGCTCTTCGTGGCCGGCGGCTCGCAGGGCGCCCGGTCGATCAACCTCGCGGTCGCCGGTGCGGCGAAGGAACTGGCCCGCAACGGCATCCAGGTGTTGCACGTGATGGGGGCCCGCAACGAGCCGGTGCCGATCCCCACCGACCTGCCGGTGCCGTACGTGACCCTGCCGTACCTGTCCGACATGGACGCCGGCTACGCCGCCGCCGACCTCATGCTGGGCCGGGGCGGCGCGATGACCTGCGCCGAGGTGGCCGCGATCGGCCTGCCGACGATCTACGTGCCGTACCCGCACAGCAACCAGGAGCAGAAGCGCAACGCGCTGCCGGTGGTCGAGGCCGGTGGGGGCCTGCTCGTCGACGACGGTGAGCTGACTCCGGACTGGCTGGAGCGGACGGTGATCCCGCTGATCCGCGACCCGCAGCGGCTGTACGCGATGGGTGCCGCCGCCGCGGCCTACGGCCGGCGCGACGGCGACGAGGCGCTGCTCAACTTCGTCCACGAGGCGGTGTCCCAATGAGCGCGAGGAGTGAGCCGGTTTTGCGAGCCCCGCAGTCGCGAACGAGAGGTGGGCTCCAGTGAGCGCGAGGAGTGAGCCGGTTCTGCGGGCCCCGCAGTCGCGAACGAAAGGTCAGCTCCGATGACGACGTTCAGTCCGGCGGGCACGCTGACCGCCGAGGATCTGGGTCACATTCACCTGATCGGGGTGGGTGGGGTCGGGATGAGCGGCCTGGCCCGGCTCTTCCTCACCCGGGGGCTGCCGGTCTCCGGCAGCGAACTGCGGGAGTGGCCGTCCCTGGCCGGCCTGCGGGCGCTCGGCGGGACCATCCACATGACCCACGAGCCGGCCAACCTGGACGGTGTCGACACCGTGGTCTACTCCTCGGCCATTCCCGCCGACCACCTGGAGATGGTCGAGGCGCGCCGGCGCGGGCTGCGGGTGCTGCACCGCTCGGAGGCGCTGGCGGCCGCGATGACCGGTCGCCGTACGGTGGCGGTGGCCGGCACCCACGGCAAGACCACCACCACCTCGATGGTCACCATGGTGCTCCAGCAGGCCGGCACCGATCCGTCCTTCGTGATCGGTGGGGAGATCTCCGAGGTGGGTTCGGGAGCGCACCACGGCACCGGCGAGTACTTCGTGGTCGAGGCGGACGAGAGCGACCGCTCGTTCCTCATCTACCGCCCGTTCGTGTCGATCATCACGAACATCGAGGCGGACCACCTCAACACCTACGGCGACCTGGCCAACCTGGAGGCCGCCTTCGCCGAGTTCGCCCGGCTCACCGATCCGGCGGGTTTCATCGTGACCTGCGCCGACGATCCCGGCGGGCGGCGGCTGGCGGCCACCCTGCGGGCCGAGGGCCGTCGGGTGTACACCTACGGCGAGGCCGCCGACGCCGACCTGCGGTGCAGCGAGATGGCGTCCTCGGCGCGCGGGGTGCGCTATCTGGCCCAGATCGAGGGCCGGTCGCTCGGCGAGTTCCGGCTGCCGGTGCCGGGGCGGCACATGGGACTCAACAGCGCCTCGGCGGTGTTGGCCGCGTATCTGCTGGGGTTGCCGCTGGCGGCGGCCGAGACCGCGCTGGGGGTCTTTCCCGGCGTGCGTCGCCGGTTCGAGCGTAAGGGCGTCGCCGACGGCGTGCTGGTGTACGACGAGTACGCCTACCACCCGACCTCGATGACCTTGGCGTTGCAGACGCTGCGCGAGGTGGCCGGGGACGGCCGACTGATCGTCGTCTTCCAGCCCTATCGGCTCTACCGCACCCGGGACCTCCAGTCGGAGATCGCCGAGGCGCTCGCGATCGCCGACGAGCTGGTGCTGTTGGAGGTGTTCGGGCCGGGCGAACAGCGGGGTCCGGGGGAGGGATCCGCGGCGCTGGTCGAGGCGGTGTCGTTGCCGGCGGAGCGGAAGGTCTTCGTCGACTCGTGGGAGGACGCGCCGGTCGAGGTGGCGCGGCGGGCCCGCCCCGGGGACGTGGTGGTGACGATGGGCGCTCCGCCGATCTCGTTGCTGGGTGACGAGCTGCTGGTCGCGCTGACCGCGCGGGCCGCTGATCCGCAGGCGTCGGTCGGCACCGCGCCTGGTGGTGCGGCCGGCGGGTCGACAAGCATCGGTGGCACCGTCCCGGGCGGCGTCGGGGTCGACGGCGCGGCGCCCGTGGCGGAATGAGCCCCGGTCCGGCCCGCGGACGCGGCACCGGTGTCGACGGCGGCGCGGGTCGGCGCACCACCCGCCGGTGGCAGCTGGTCCGCGCGGGCCGGGACGCGGTGCCCGCCTCCACCCGACGGTTCATGGCGCGGGCCCGACGTCGCCGGATGCGCGCGGCGCTGCCCTGGGCGGTGGCCGGTGGTGTGCTCGGGCTGGCCGGGCTGGTGGCCTGGACGCTGCTCGGCACCGGCCTGTTCGGGGTGCGGGAGGTGCGGGTGGAGGGTGCCGAACTGGTGACGGCGGTGCAGGTACGCACCGCGGCGGAGGTGCCGGACGGCGCTCCGTTGGCCCGGTTGGACCTGGCCGACCTGGCCGACCGGATCGGCGCGCTGCCGCCGGTGGAACGGGTGACGGTGACCCGGGACTGGCCGGATGCGTTGGTCGTGCGGCTCACCGAGCGGACCGGGGTGGCGGTGGTGCCCAGTGGTGAACAGTTCGTCGTGCTCGACGCGGCCGGGGTGGCGTTCCGGACGGTGCCGCAGCGCCCGGCGGATCTGCCGTTGATCCGGCTGGCGGAGCCCGGCCCCGACGACCCGGCCACCCGGGCGGGGCTGGAGGTGCTCGCCGCGCTCACCCCGCGACTGCGCGCGGAACTCGTCGAACTCAGCGTCGAGAGCCTGGCCCGGATCAGCGTACGGCTGCGCGGTGATCTGACGGTTTTTTGGGGCGACGCGACCCGTGGCCCGGACAAGGCCCGGGTGGCCACGGCACTGCTCGACCAGGATGCGGCCCGGATCGACGTCAGCGCGCCGGACGTGGTGACCTTCCGGTGAGTGGCGGGTCAGCCGGGGTGCCGGCTGTGAGGCGTGGCGCTGTGCCGGCGACACGCCGGGCGGGTCCTTGGCTCATCGCTTTGCTGCGCTTACGTTGCCCCGAAGAGGATCAGTGGTTGACATAACTCTCACCCTCTAGTAGAGGATGAGGGTTTGCCTCTGGACCCTGCTGGTGACAGCTGCGTCGACCGGCGGTCCGGCCACGCCGGAAACGGTCGGGGAAGCCAATCTCGAAGGGAAGGACCGGAGATGACACCTCCGCACAACTACCTGGCGGTCATCAAGGTCGTCGGCATCGGGGGCGGCGGCGTCAACGCCGTCAACCGGATGATCGAGGTTGGACTCAAGGGCGTCGAGTTCATCGCGATCAACACGGACGCGCAGGCGTTGCTGATGAGCGATGCCGACGTCAAGCTCGACGTTGGCCGGGAGCTGACCCGGGGGCTGGGTGCCGGCGCCAACCCGGACGTCGGTAAGAACGCCGCCGAGGACCACCGCGACGAGATCGAGGAGGTGCTCAAGGGCGCCGACATGGTCTTCGTGACCTGCGGCGAGGGTGGCGGCACCGGCACCGGCGGCGCGCCAGTGGTGGCGAACATCGCGCGCAAGCTGGGGGCGCTGACCATCGGCGTGGTGACCCGACCCTTCTCCTTCGAGGGCAAGCGCCGCCAGGTGCAGGCCGAGGCGGGCATCGACGAGCTGCGCAACCAGTGCGACACGTTGATCGTCATCCCCAACGACCGGTTGCTGGCGCTCGGCGATCGCAACATCAGCATGATGGACGCGTTCCGCACCGCCGACCAGGTGCTCCTCTCCGGTGTGCAGGGCATCACCGATTTGATCACCACGCCGGGTCTGATCAACCTCGACTTCGCCGACGTCAAGAGCGTGATGAGCGGCGCGGGCAGCGCGCTGATGGGCATCGGCAGCGCCCGTGGTGAGAACCGCGCGGTGGAGGCGGCCGAGGCGGCCATCTCCAGCCCGCTGCTGGAGCAGAGCATGGACGGCGCGCGCGGGGTGCTGCTCTCCATCGCCGGCGGATCGGACCTCGGTCTTTTCGAGATCAACGACGCGGCCCAGCTGGTCACCGACGCGGCGCACCCGGACGCCAACATCATCTTCGGTGCGGTCATCGACGACGCCCTCGGCGACGAGGTGCGGGTGACCGTGATCGCGGCCGGTTTCGACGGGGGCACGCCCGCCTACAAGGCGTCCGAGTCGCCCCGGAAGACCAACCAGAACCAGCCCGCGCAGCCGAGTACGCCGGTGGTGCCGTCGCCTGCCCCGCCGGTCACACCGCAGTCGCCGCGTCGGGTGCTCTTCGACGACGTCGACGTGCCCGACTTTCTCAAGAACGGGTCCTGAACACCGCCCATGACCGATAGTCCCGCCCAGGTGCGCCCCGACCGGCGTGCCGAACTCGCCGCCGGGCTGGCGCGCGTACGCTCCCGCATCGCCGACGCCTGCGCCGCCGCCGGCCGCGAGCGGAGCGAGGTGACCATGATCGCGGTGACCAAGACCTATCCGGCCTCCGACGTGATCGCGCTGGCCGGCCTCGGCGTGACCGACGTCGGGGAGAACCGGGACCAGGAGGCGGCCGCCAAGGCGGCCCAGGTCGCGGCGGCCCGGGTCACCCCACGCTGGCATTTCATCGGCCAGTTGCAACGCAACAAGGTGAAGTCGGTGGTCCGGTACGCGGACATGGTCCAGTCGGTCGACCGGGTCCGCCTGGTGTCCGCCCTGGACGTGGCCGCGACGGCCGCCCGGGATCGGCAGTTGGACGTACTGGTCCAGGTGAGCGTCGACGGCGACGCGGCGCGGGGTGGCGCGGTGCCGGCTTCGTCCGACCCGGACGTCGGGTTCGGCCCGGTGGTGGAGGCGGTGGCCGCCGCGCCGGGGCTGCGGCTGGCCGGGGTGATGGCTGTGGCGCCGCTGGGCTGGGAGCCGGTGCGGGCGTTCGGCCGGCTGGCCGCCCTCGCCGAGGCGCTGCGGGCGGAGCATCCGCAGGCCACCATCGTGTCCGCGGGCATGAGCGGCGACCTGGAGGCGGCGATCAGCCAGGGCGCGACACATGTCCGCGTCGGCAGCGCGTTGCTCGGAATGCGTCCCACGCTGCGGTAGCCTGGCGCCAGAGAAGACAAATTACATCAGTGTTGTTTGTGGGAACGGTCTTCCCCGCGACCAGGGGGCGTGACGTGCAACGCGAATTGCGCGTCGGGGGGTTGCCGTTCCGGTCCGGTGGGCACAGAACGGTCCACTCGCGACAGGCGGCACGGTGGGGGCCGTGTCGCCCACGGCGGACGGGAAGGGCGCGGGGATGGGTGCACTGCGCAAGGCGGGGGTCTGGCTCGGACTCGTCGAAGAGGACGACGAGCGGGCCTACGACGACGGTGGCTACGACAAGGGTGGCTACCGCGAGTCGCGTTACCGGCAGAGCCGGTACGCCGAGGAGTTCGCCGACGACGAGGACGAGGCGGAGGAGCCGCCCGCGCCGCGGGCACGGCTCGGGGAACGGGGCCGGCTCAGCGAGCGGTCCGGTGGCCGCCTAAGCGAGTCCGAGCGGTTGGAGTCCGAGCGCCCGGAGCGCCCGGAGCGGGTGGAACGTTCCAGCGTACGGTCGATCACCCGCTCGACCGGGGATTCGTCAGGCGCGTTGACCTACCACACCCGGGACAATCTCGCCCTGGCCCCGCAGGCGCAGCCCCGCGAGCGTGCCGTCGTGCACGAGGAGGAGCAGCGCTATCAGATCACCACGCTGCATCCGACCACCTACCGCGAGGCCCGCACCATCGGCGAGCACTTCCGCGACGGGGTGCCGGTGATCATCAACCTCACCGAGATGGACGAGGCGGACGCCCGCCGTCTGGTGGACTTCGCCGCCGGGCTGGCGTTCGGGCTGCGCGGTACGATCGAGCGCGTGACCAACCGGGTGTTCCTGCTCTCGCCGGCCAATGTCCAGGTCACCGCGGAGGACAAGGCCAAGATCGCTGAGGGTGGGTTCTTCAGCCTGAGTTGACCCGCCCGACCCGAGGGACGCCGCCTGCCGTGTTGTCGATCTTGCTCCAGGTGCTCTACCTGATCACGTATGTCTTCCTTATTGTTCTTCTGGCCCGTTTCGTGCTCAGTGCGGTCCTGCAGTACGGGCGGCGCTGGCAGCCCGGTCGCGGAGCATCGGCCGGACTGGAATCCGTGTGGAGCGTCACTGATCCCCCGCTCTGGGCGTTGAGGCGTGTGATCCCTCCGCTGCGAATTGGTACCGTGAGCATCGACCTGGCCTCCCTTGTGCTCCTGGTTATCCTGTTCGTGCTGATGAGGTTTGTGTTAGAGCCGGCGATCATCAGGACCGCCTGATGACCGACGCGCTATCGCGGCCGCAACTGACCCGAGGAGTTTCGATGCCGCTGACCCCGGCCGACGTCCACAACGTCGCCTTCAAGAAGCCGCCGATCGGCAAACGGGGCTACGACGAGGAGGAGGTCGACGCCTTCCTGGACGAGGTTGAGCGCGAGCTCGCCCGTCTGATCGAGGAGAACAACGAGCTGCGCGCCCAGGTGGAGCGCGGCGGACGTGGCGGTGCCCCCGCCGGCCCTGGCGGCGACGCCCGGTTGGCGGCCGAGCTGAACGACCTGAAGGCCCAGCTCGACCGCACCCAGCGCGACAAGGCCGCCGCCGAGCAGGCCGCCCGCGCCATGCAGGCCGAGCTGGAGCAGGTCCGCGCCGCCGGCGGTGCGGTGGTGCCGGGTGGTGACGGCGAGCAGCAGGCGCTGCGGGTGCTGATGATGGCCCAGCGGACGGCGGACGACCACGTCTCCGACGCCCGTCGCGAGGCCGACCAGCTCCTCTCCGAGGCCCGCTCGAAGGCCGAGGAGGTCACCCGCGAGGCCCGGGCCAAGGCCGACGCGCTGGAGCGCGACGCCCGTCAGCGGCACCAGGAGGCCATGGGCGGCCTGGACGCCAAGCGCACCGCGCTCTCGAAGCACATCGAGGAGCTCAAGCAGTTCGAGCGGGAGTACCGCACCCGTCTGAAGGCGTACCTGGAGAGCCAGCTGCGTGACCTCGACGGTCGTGGTCAGGGCCTGGAGGCCGAGATGACCCGCGGCGAAGGCGCCCGCGGCGGCGGCAACGGACTCGCCGCAGCCGGCCTCGCCGGGTCGTTCGGCGGGGGTCGCTCCGGCGCCCTCGAGGCCGGCCGCTGAACCACCGGGTCGGTGATGCCGTCCGCATGGCGGCCGCCCACCCTGCTTCCTCGGTACGACGCGGCGGGGGTGAGTTGTGATCGTCGTCAGTCTCGCGCTCATCCTCGTCGCGGTGGTGCTGCTGGTGTTCGGCCTGGCAGGCGGATCCAGTCCGCTGCTGGTCGTCTCGATCGGGGCCAGTCTGCTGGCCGCCGTCGCTCTTGTCGCGGGTGCCCGCCAGGCAGCCGCTGAGCGGGCCTCGGCGTCTCGCCCGACCGGTCCCGAGCCGGACATCCCGGCTCAGCACCTTCCTCCGACCATGGGCACCGGCGATTCCGGGTGGCGGCAACCACCCGGACCGCCGGTGACCGGCCCGTCGGGTCCGGTCGCCGATCCTGACGGTCCGGCCGGTGGCGGCTACGACGACGAGCCCGCGGCCCAGGAGGTCACCCCGGAGGAGGTCGCCCAGTTGGCCCTCCTTGCCGACGAGGTGCTCGTGATCGACGGTCGGCCGCGCTACCACCTCTCGGCCTGTCCGCATGTGCTCGGGCGGGAGCACGAGGCCCTGCCGGTGGCCGAGGCGGTGGAACTCGGTTTCACGCCGTGCGCCCACTGCACGCCGGGCACCACCCTGCTGTCCCGCTCCGGTCGACTCTGAGCACGGGCCTGTGGCCGACGCGCTCACCGTCGCCGTCCGGGTGAAACCGGGGGCGTCCCGGCCCCGGGTGGGCGGCCGGTACGACGGGCCGTACGGTCCCGCGTTGGTGATCGCGGTGAACGCGCCCGCGGTCGACGGTCGGGCCACCGAGGCGGCCCGACGTGCCCTGGCCGGCGCGCTCGGCGTGCGGCGGACGGCGGTGTCGCTACGCTCCGGCGCGGCCAGCCGCGACAAACTCTTCCTGATCACCACCGCTGAAACGGATCTGTCCGATCGGTTGCGCCGGTTGCGTGAAGGCACCGACCCGACCGACCCGATCTGCTAGCGTCCCCTTTGCCCCGCTACGGCAGTAGTTGGGGCGGATTCGGTGCGGCACGTTGTCGGACGCGTGTACGTTCCGTATCCTTGCCAACCTCCGGAGTGCACGGCCAGATGTTGCCGTGCGCCCGTTTTGTACCTGGGGCGGCCGATGTGGGCGGCCCCTGTCCCAGGCGCCGCGGACCACCGCGGCTCCGTGGCCGAGGGAGCGACGATGGCCAAGCCAGCCGAGACCAGGACCGCCGGACGCAAGGCGGCGGCGAAGTCCACCCGCAGCGCCGCGGAGACCGAGAAGATCCGAGCCGCCCTGGCGGCCCGGCATGACGAGCTGCGCGCCGAGTACGATCAGACGCTGAGCGAGATCACCGAGCTTCAGCGCGACCGGCTGACCGACTCGGCCGGGGACGACCAGGCCGACACCGGCACCAAGACGTTCGAGCGGGAGCAGGAGATCTCCCTCGCCAACAGCATCCTGGAACGGATCACGCAGGTCGAACGGGCGTTGGAGCGCCTCGACGAGGGTGGTTACGGCTGGTGCGAGCGGTGCGGCAACCCCATCCCGGTGGAGCGGCTGGCCGCCTTCCCGTCGGCGACCCTCTGCGTGACCTGCAAGCAGCTGGCGGAGCGACGCTGACGGTACGCTTCCTGGCGTCCGTGCGCGGCGGTACGACCGTACCGCCGCGATCGTCGATGGGGAGCAGATGAGCGCAGCACCGCCCGCCGGATCCGGCACCGCCGAGTCGGGAACCGTTTCGAAGTCGCGGCGAAAGCCCGTCACGATCCTGCTCGGCCTGGCGGCGTTCGCGCTGGCGGTCGACCTGCTCACCAAGCACTTCGCGTTGGCCGAGTTGAGCGACCGCGAGCCGGTACGACTGCTGGGTGGCGCGGTCTACCTCTCGCTGACCCGCAACAGCGGTGCCGCGTGGAGCCTGGGTTCGGACTACACGTTCATCTTCCCGGTGATCGCGCTCGGCGTGCTGGGCTGGATCGCCTGGATGGCGCGGACGTTGCGGTCGGTGCCGTGGGCGATCTCGCTTGGCCTGGTGGTCGGCGGCGTGACCGGTAACCTGCTCGACCGGATCTTCCGGGCCCCGGGCTGGTTCGTCGGGCACGTGGTCGACATGATCAGCGTCTTCGATCCGTACGGTCGGGTCTTCCCGATCTTCAACATCGCGGACAGTGCCCTGGTCTGCGGCGTGCTGCTCGCCGTCGCGCTGGAGTTCACCGGCCGCCAGCGCGACGGCAGCCGGCTGGTCAGCGACAAGAACAGCGACCGGACCGGCGACACCGACGCGGACCCGGCGGCCACCACCGGCAGCGGTGGCGAGCACGCCGACGGCGAACGGCGGGAGCGGGCATGACCGCGACCTTCGCCGCCGGTGGCGACCACCGCAGCCTGCCGGTCCCCGACGGCCTCGACGGCATGCGCCTGGACCAGGCCGTGGCCCGGCTGTTCGGGCTGTCCCGCACGGCCGCCGCCGCGCTCGTCGACGACGGGCACGCGCTGGTCGACGGGACGGTGCGGGCCAACTCGCACAAGGTCCGGGCCGGTTCCTGGCTGGACGTGACGCTGCCCCCGCCGGCCGCCGCGCCGGCGGTGGTGCCCCAGGCGGTGCCCGGCCTGCGGGTCGTCTACGCCGACGACGACATCGTGGTGGTCGACAAGCCGGTCGGGGTGGCCGCCCATCCCAGCCCCGGCTGGACCGGCCCCACCGTGATCGGCGGGCTGGCCGGGATCGGGCACACCATCGCCACCAGTGGCGCGGCCGAACGGCAGGGGGTGGTGCACCGACTCGACGTGGGCACCACCGGCGTCATGGTGGTGGCCAAGAGCGAGCAGGCGTACAGCGTCCTCAAGCGGGCCTTCAAGTACCGCGAGGTGGAGAAGCGGTACCACGCGGTGGTGCAGGGGCACCTCGATCCGCTGCGCGGCACCATCGACGCCCCGATCGACAGGCACCCGCACCACGACTACCGCTGGGCGGTGGTCTCCGGTGGCAAACCGAGCATCACCCACTACGACACCCTTGAGGCGTTTCCCTCGGCCAGCCTGGTCGACGTGCGGCTGGAGACGGGGCGTACGCACCAGATCCGGGTGCACTTCTCCACCCTGCGCCACCCGTGCGTGGGCGACCTGACGTACGGCGCGGATCCCACTCTCGCCGCGCGGCTCGGGCTGGACCGGCAGTGGTTGCACGCCAGAGAGTTGATTTTCCAGCACCCCCGTACGGGGGACGAGGTCCGCTTCGTCAGCGACTACCCTGACGATCTGGGACGTGCGCTGGAGAGGCTCCGCGACTGACGCGCCCCGACCCGACTGGAGGAGGGGGGCCGCCCGTGCGCGTCGGTGATCTGCTTCGGCAGTTGGACCAGCTGCTGCTGCCCCGCCTCGCCGCCGCGCTGACCCGGCTCGGCCAGGCGCCGTTCCACGGCGCGCTGCTGCGGTGGACGGCGGTGCTCTCCTGCACCGCAGTGCTCTCCACCGCCGTGCTCGCCACGGAACGGCCGCTCGCGCCCGAGCTGACGATCGGCGAGGTGACCCGGGTGGGGGTCATCGACGGTGACTCGATCTCCCGCTACGAGCGCGCGGCAGCGCGTGACCTGGCCGCGCTGGAAGGCGACGGCACACCCGGCGACGGCACGTACGCCCTGGTCTCGCTCACCGAATACCTCACCCCGCAGTCGCTCGCCGAGGTGGTCGGTGACGTCCGGGTGGCGGCCGTCGTCAGTCGGGTGCCGCTGCCGGAGCGGCAGACCGAGATCGTCCGCATCCCCGCCCAACGGCTGCCCGAGGACGTGTTGACCGGCATGACCGACCTGGCCGAGCGCAGGGAGCGGGAGGCCGCCGACTACCGGTCCCGGGCCGCCGCGCTGGGCGGCGGCGGGCCGCAGGAACGCGAGCTGCGCCAGTTGTACGAGATCGGGGCGCGGACCGCGATCCAGGAGGCGACCGCCTATCGCGCCGGGTGCGCCTGCGTCTACGCGGTGGTGGTGCGGGCGCCCACGACGACGTTGCGCGGCGTGGCGGCCCGGCCGGGGGTGCGGGTGGTGGACCCGGCGCCGGAGGTCCGGCGACTGGAGGGGACCGTGTTCACCCCACCGCTGCCCGAGCAACGTGATGTGGTTCGGCCGCCGGTCGACCGTGACCTGACCCCGACACCGACACCGACACCGACCCCGAGCGTCGCCCCCGGCAGCCCGTCGCCGGATCCGGTGCCCGAGGAACGCGTACCGGGCGAGCCGGAGGTGACGGATTCGTCACCAGCACCGGCAGTGACCGCCCCGGCACCGCCGCCATCGGCCACCCTGACGCCGTCGACCTCGACAGACACCGCGGCGACGAGTGCACCCAACCCGACACCCTGACCGAAGTGGGCAGATCCTTAACCGGCCCGGTGTGGCCTGAATGGGGTTTCGTTCGTAGCCTGTCAGACGGAAACCGAAGCGCTGGGAGGCGAGCCGTGGACGGCAGCGAGACCGGTTGGGGACGGCCCGCCGAACCGGCACCGCGGTGGCGGGCGCTGCTCGACCGAGCCCGCTTCGGTGGCCGTGGTGGGGAGCAGGCGACGACCGACCGATCCGGCGAGGAGACGTTCCTGCCGCCGGACGCCCCGGCTG
>NZ_POTX01000169.1 GCF_003236305.1 Micromonospora endophytica
GGCGTCCCGTGGGTGTCGGTTGGCACCGGGGACGCCTTGATCATGGAGGGTGGGGGAGTGGCCAACATCGTCAACCTGGACCGGGTGTCCAAGGGCTACGGCGCCGCCGGAGCGCTGCTCACCGAGGTTTCGCTCGGTCTGGACGATGCTGATCGGATCGGCGTGGTGGGGCTCAACGGGGCCGGCAAGTCCACGTTGTTGCGGCTGCTCACGCGCCGCGAGGAACCTGACGACGGGCGGGTCACCCACCGGCGTGATCTGCGGGTCGCCTGGCTGCCA
Organism: Micromonospora endophytica; assembly: GCF_003236305.1. Classification (GTDB taxonomy): domain Bacteria; phylum Actinomycetota; class Actinomycetes; order Mycobacteriales; family Micromonosporaceae; genus Micromonospora; species Micromonospora endophytica. The sequence goes on from NZ_POTX01000169.1 coordinate 280, forward strand.
CAGAACCTCACCCTCAGCCCGGAGGCGACCGTCCGGGACGTGGTCCTCGGCACCGAGTGGCTCGCCGAAGGCATGGGCGCCGAGCACGAATGGGCCGGCGACGCCGGCGTACGCGCCATCCTCGACGGGCTCGGCATGCCCCACCTCGGCCTCGACGCGCCGGTCGGGCCGATGTCCGGCGGCGAACGTCGCCGAGTGGCGCTGGCGGCGCTGCTGGTCCGCGACGCCGACCTGCTGATCCTCGACGAACCCACAAACCATCTGGATGTCGGCGGCGTCGACTGGCTGGCCCGGCACCTGCTCGGCCGCAAGGGCGCCCTGGTGGTGGTCACCCACGACCGCTGGTTCCTCGACGCCGTCTGCACCACCACCTGGGAGGTCGCCGACCAGACCGTGCGGGCCTACGAGGGCGGCTACGCCGCCTGGATCCTGGCCCGCGCCGAACGGGAACGGGTCGCCGCCGCCACCGAGGCCCGCCGGCAGAACCTGCTCCGCAAGGAGATCGCCTGGCTGCGCCGCGGCCCGCCGGCCCGCACCTCCAAGCCGAAGTTCCGCATCGACGCGGCGAACGCGCTCATCGCCGACGTCCCGCCGCCGCGCGACACCATGTCGCTGCAACGGCTGGCCACCGCCCGGCTCGGCAAGCAGGTGTACGACCTGGAGCAGGTACGCCTGCACGCCGGTCCCAAGACCATCCTCACGGACGCCACCTGGCAGGTCGGCCCCGGCGACCGGATCGCCATCCTCGGTGCCAACGGGGCCGGCAAGACCACCCTGCTGCGGATGCTCGCCGGCATCACCCGACCCGACGGTGGTCGCCTGGTCATCGGCTCCACCGTCCGGCCGGCCTTCCTCTCCCAGGAACTCGCCGAACTCCCCGGGGAACTACGCGTCCTGGAAGCCGTCGAGGAAGTGGCCCGGCGGGTACGCCTCGGCGACCGGGAGATCTCCGCAGCCCAGCTCGCCGAGGTGTTCGGCTTCGACGACCGGCGGCTCTGGACCCCCGTCGGTGACCTCTCCGGCGGCGAGCGGCGGCGACTCCAGATGCTGCGTCTGCTCGCCGGTGAGCCCAACGTGCTGCTGTTCGACGAGCCCACGAACGATCTCGACACCGACACCCTCGCCGCCCTGGAGGACCTGCTCGACTCCTGGCCCGGCACCATCGTGGTGGCCAGCCACGACCGCTACCTCATCGAGCGGGTGGCCGACTCGACGTACGCCCTGTTCGGTGACGGCCGGCTGACGCACCTGCCTGGTGGTGTCGACGAGTACCTGGCCCGGACCGCCGGCCGGTCCGGGCTCGGTCCGGGCACGACCGCACCGGCGTCCGGCGGGTCTGGCGCGGACGGCACCGTGACCGGCGGCACCGGGATGAGTGCCGCCGAGGCGCGGCAGGCCCGCAAGGAGTTGGCCCGGCTGGAACGGCAGGTCGGCAAGCTGGAGCAGCAGGAGGCGGCGTTGCTTGACCAGCTCGCCGCGAACGCCACCGACTACACCCGGGTCGCCGAGCTGGACGCCCAGCTGGGCCAGGTACGCGCCGAGCGGGAGCAGGTCGAGCAGGCATGGTTGGACCTGGCCGAGGAGATTCCCGCCTAGGCCATGACCACCTGGGTCGGCCGCGCCGCCGGCGGTCTTGCGGCTGGCCGGGACCCGTGTGCGGCGTCATATCGCGGGGTGCGGGAGAATCGGCGACGACCCTCACCCAACGGCGTTGGAGACACAGACATGCATACCCCCGTCAACCACCCCGCGCAGCCGATCTACCGGGCGATCGGCGGGCTGACCGGTCTGTACCTGGTGGTCTTCGGTGTGCTCGGTTTCTTCGCCAGCAGCGGCGAGCCCCTCCTCGGCCGGGGCGACACCCAGATCCTCGGGCAGGGCACCAACCTCGGCTTCTCCGTGTTCAGCATCGTGGTCGGCGGCATCGTGCTGGCCGGCACGGCGATCGGCCGCAACCTCGACGTGCTGATCAACCAGTGGTCGGCGTACCTGATCATGGTGGTCAGCCTGGCCGGGCTCGCCTTCATCCGGACCGAGGCCAACATCTTCAACCTCAGTGTCGCCACGGTCATCGTGATCATGGTGGCCAGCCTGGTGCTGCTGCTGGCCGGCATGTACGGCAAGGTCGGCACCGACGACGAGCACGAAGCCTGGAAGAAGGCTCGGCTCGTCCTCTGAGGGGTTTCGGCTGCGGGTTCGGTGGGGTTTTCGCCGGAGCCCGACCCGCTCCGGGCGGTCAGGCTTGATCCCTGCGCGGGCCGGGCTCCGGCGAAAACCTGTAGTGGTTCCGCTTCGCCCGAGCCTTCGACCGGGCCGGAGTGGTTGATCTCGGGATAGTGGGCGGTTGGGCGGACAGCGGTGGCCGGCTACGGGACAATTGTGGTGATTGTTCCTGTTGGCGTGGAGGAGCCGTGCCGCACTTTCCGGTGAACCATCCCGCACGGCCCGTCTACCGGGCGCTGTCCGCTCTGGTCGGGCTCTACATCCTCGTCTTCGGCGTCTGGGGCACCGCGCTGACCTGGGGAGAACCACTGTTCGCCAGGGACGGCAGCTGGGCCCTCGGGCTGCGGACCAACCTGGCCTTCTCGCTGGTCTCCGTGATCTTCGGAGTCGTACTCATCGTCGGTGCGTCCCGGAGCAACAACCTCGGCCACTACATGAACCTGACCGCCGGGGTCGTCTTCCTGGTCACCAGCATCCTGATGATGGCGGTGTTGCAGACCAGCGCCAACTTCCTGAACTTCTCCATGTCGACGGTGATCGTCTCGATGGTCTTCGGTCTGATCCTGTTCGGCACCGGCGTGTACGACAAGGTCGGCCCGGAGGAGCACGCCGAGGCGGAACGTAACCGCCGCTACCATCCGGTCGCCGAGATCCACCGCCGCCGCTGACCCGACCGGTCGCGGTCAGCGGGTGCTCGTGATCAGCCCTGGTTTCGCCTCCAGGTGCGACAACCCGTTCCAGGCAAGGTTCACCAGGTGCGCCGCCACCGTCTCCTTGCGCGGCTTGCGCACCTCCAACCACCAGCGGCCGGTAAGCGCGACCATACCGACAAGCGCCTGCGCGTACAGCTCGGCCAGCTTCGGCTCGTATCCCCGGCTGGAGAACTCCGCGCCCAGGATGTGCTCCACCTGGTGCGCCACATCGTTCATCACACTGCTGAAGTTGCCGGTCGCGGAGAGCACAGGTGACTCCCGCACCAGCACCCGGAAACCACTCGTCTCCTCCTCGATGTAACCGAGCAGGGCCAGCGCCGCCTGTTCCAGCAACTCACGGGGGTGACCCGCGGTCAGCGCCGTGGTGATCCGGTCCAACAGGGACCTGACCTCCCGGTCCACCACCACCGCGTACAGCCCCTCCTTGCCGCCGAAGTGCTCGTAGACCACGGGTTTGGAGACCTTGGCCCGGGACGCCACCTCCTCGATGGAGGTGGCGTCGAAGCCCCGCTCGGCGAAGATCTGCCGGCCGATCGAGATCAGCTGTTCGCGGCGCTGCGCCGCCGACATGCGTACCCGCGAGGGGGGCTTGGCCGGTGCGGCGGCAACCGTCCGTCGCCGGCGGTTGCCGCTCACCACATCGGGATTCTCGGCCATCTCGTCACCTCGCCGGCGCTCGGTGACGCCCTGTCGTGGGATCCTGCCTGCGCTCTGCCCGGTCACCTGGACATACTGCCAGGTAACTTGCCGGCCGGTTGCCCGGTGACTGTCACGCCGCGGCCTGCTCCGCAGGCTTCGCCATCTTCGCCGCGAGCCGTTCCGGCTTCGGCCAGCGGACATCCCAGGCCGCACCGGTCTTCTCGAACAGCCAGATCACCCGGGCCGAGATGTCGATCTGTCCCCGCAGCACCCCGTGCCGCGCGCTCGTCGGATCGGCGTGGTGCAGGTTGTGCCAGCTCTCACCGAAGGAGACGATCGCCAGCGGCCAGAAGTTGGCGGCCCGGTCACCCTGACGCATCATGAACGGCCGCTCACCGTACACGTGGCAGACCGAGTTGATGGACCAGGTGACGTGGTGTAGCAGCGAGATGCGGACCAGGCCGGCCCAGAACAACGCGGTCAACGCACCCTGCCAGGACCAGGTCAACAGCCCGCCCATCAGGGCCGGACCGAGCAGCGAGACCGCCGCGAGCACGGGGAAGAGCGTGGCGGTGCGGTGGATGTCCCGATCGGCCAGCAGGTCCGGGGCGAAACGCCCCCGGTTGGACAGCTCGCGGCCGAACAGCCAGCCTACGTGCGCGTGGAACAGCCCCTTGGTCAGCCCGCGCAGGCTGTTGCCGAAGCGCCACGGTGAGTGCGGGTCACCCTCCAGGTCCGAGAAGGCGTGATGGCGGCGGTGATCAGCGACCCACTGGATGATGTCGCCCTGCACGGCGAGCGAGCCGGAGACCGCCAGGGCGACGCGCAGCCACCGCTTCGCCTTGAACGATCCGTGGGTGAAGTAGCGGTGGTAGCCGACGGTGATGCCCAGGCCCGCCAACACGTACCAGAAGGCCGCGATGCCCACGTCGACCCAGCTCAACCAGCCACCCCAGGCCACCGGTACGGCGGCGAGCAGGGCCACGAACGGGATCACCACGAAGGCCCAGAGCGCGACCAGGATGCCGGGGGACTGGGTGCCCTCGGTGAGTGGCTTCGGGCCGGTGGGATGCGGTTCAAGCAGAGCGGTCGACATGGCACCTCGCAGGGGACGGTAGGGAACGCGAAACTACGCCTACGTCACCGTAACTTACGCCGCCGTAGATCACATCAGGCAGCGACGAGGGACGATGGCAAAGCTGTCGTACGCTCGCCCTAAGCTGCGCGGCGTGACCAATTTTGAGGCCGCCGAGGTGCGGCGACTGCGCACCGAGGAACACCTCTCAGTCCGAGAGATCCGGGCCCGCACCGGTCTTGGTCGAAACCGGGTGTACGAATTGCTGCGCGGCGTCCCGCCGTCGGAGCGGACCCGACGCCCCAACGCCAAGGACGACCTACGCGCGCAGGCGGTGTCCCTCCGCGCGACTGGGCTCTCCGTGCCAGAGATTGCGCGCCGGTTGGCGGTGAGCCGCTCGACGGCGTACCTCTGGGTGCGGCACCTACCGCTCGACCGGGATGCGGAGCAGGAGCGGCAGCGCCGCCAGGCCCACTCTAAGGCGATGACCGAGGCGCGGTGGTCGGCACATCGCCGGACGCGCGATGAGGCCCAGGCAGAGACTCACGCCGCAGCAGGCAGGACTGTTGGTCAACTCAGCGACCGGGACGTGCTACTGCTCGGCGCAATCGCCTACTGGTGTGAAGGCACCAAGTCAAAGCCGTGGCGTCGCGACGACCATGTTGAGTTCGTCAACAGTGACCCGGGACTGCTTGCACTCTTTCTGCGCTTCCTGGAGCTCTCTGGGGTTGACCGCGCAACCCCGACCTACCGAGTGAGCATCCACGAGAGCGCTGACGCCGATGCCGCCACCGAGTGGTGGGCGGAGCAGCTGGAGTTGCCGCGTGACCGCTTCCAGCACCCGAACCTCAAGAAACACAACCCCGCCACGGCGCGCCGCAATACCGGCGAGGGCTACCGTGGATGTCTGGTGATCAATGTGCCGCGTAGCCGCGAGCTCTATTGGCGGATTGAAGGTATGATCGCCGAGCTGTTCCGGTCGGTGGCCGTGCGCGAGCGATAGCTGACGCGTGGTTCCGTCTTGACATGTCGATGGGGTGTGGGGTAACGGCAACCCGCAGGCCTTTGGAGCCTTGAGCTCCTGGTTCGAATCCAGGCACCCCAGCCACACGGATATGCCGTCGATCCTGGTGGCCATGGCAACTGGGGCGGATTGTCTGGTTAGCATGGCCGCGACAGAGTGTCCGTGTTCCGACGGGAGCCACGTCGTGTCCGAGCCCCACCCCCGAACCGTCGTCGTGCTTGCCGCCGGTGAGGGCAAGCGGATGAAATCCTCGCTGCCCAAGGTGCTGCACCCCCTGCTCGGCCGGACGTTGCTCGGCCACGTGCTGAACGCTGCCGAGCCGCTGGTGGCGCAGCGCACGATGGTGGTGGTGGGGCACGGCGCGGACCAGGTCCGGACGCACCTGGCCGAGGTGGCCCCGGAGAGCACCGCGGTGTTCCAGGCCGAGCAGCTCGGCACCGGGCACGCGGTGCGGATCGCGCTGGAGGCAGCGCCCGAGGCGACCGGCACCGTGGTGGTGCTCAACGGTGACGTGCCGTTGCTGCGGCCGGAGACGGTGCGCGCGCTGGTCGCGGCGCACGAGGGCGAGCAGGCGGCGGCGACCGTGCTGGCCGCGCAGGTGCCGGATCCGACCGGGCTCGGCCGGATCGTGCGGGACGACGCGGGCCGGCTGCGGCAGATCGTCGAGCAGCGCGACGCCAGCCCCGAGCAGTTGACGATCCGTGAGATCAACGCGGGCATCTACGCCTTCGACGCGACGCGGCTGCGCGAGGTGTTGGGCAAGCTCTCCACCGACAACGACCAGGGTGAGGAGTACCTCACCGACGTGTTCGAGCTGCTGGTCGCCGCTGGCGAGCCGGTGGCCGTGCACCTGGCGGCCGATCACACCGAGACGCTCGGCTGCAACGACCGGGTGGAGCTGGCGGCGTTGCGGCGGCTGCTGCGGGACCGGGTCAACGAGCGCTGGATGCGCGCCGGGGTGAGCCTGCTCGACCCGGCCACGACGTGGATCGACGTGACGGTGGCCCTGGACCGGGACGCGGTGGTGGACCAGAACACCCAGCTGCAGGGTGGCTCGGTGGTCGGTAGCGGCGCGGTGGTGGGGCCGGACGTGACTCTCATCGACACGGTGGTGCACGCGGGCGCGACGGTGCTGCGTAGCCATGCGGTCGGTGCCGAGGTCGGCCCGGGTGCCAGCGTGGGTCCGTACGCGTACCTGCGGCCGGACTCCCGGCTCGCGGAGAAGTCGAAGGTCGGCACGTTCGTCGAGGTGAAGAACGCCGAGGTGGGTGCCGGTGCGAAGGTGCCGCACCTGTCGTACGTCGGTGACGCGACGATCGGGGCGCGGGCGAACATCGGCGCGGCGACGATCTTCGTGAACTACGACGGGGTGAACAAGCATCGCACCGTGGTGGGCGAGGCGGCGTTCGTGGGCTGTGACACGAGCCTGATCGCGCCGGTCGAGGTGGGCGCCGGGGCGTACGTGGCGGCGGGCAGCGCGATCGCCACGGATGTTCCGCCCGGTGCGCTCGGGGTGACCCGGGCGCCGCAGCGCAACATCGACGGCTGGGTGGCGCGTAAGCGACCGGGCACGGTCTCGGCGCAGGCGGCTGAGCGCGCGGTGCAGAGTGCGTCGTCCGAGGGGTCGGCCGCAAGGGAAGGTGAGGCAATCCACGGCACCGCCGAGTCGGTGGGCACGGCGGCTGAGGCGGGAGATACTGCAACCGAATAGTCCCCGGCCGACCACCACCGTGGCCGGGTACCGCCGACCAAAACGGGAGCAGACGGGCCCATGGGCAGCATCGTCGCCGAAAACCGCAAAAGCCTGATGCTCTTCTCCGGACGTGGCTTTCCGGAGTTGGCCAGGGAGATCGGCGAGGTGCTCGGCGTCGCGCCGACGCCGGCCGACGCGTACGAGTTCGCCAACGGCGAGATCTTCGTACGGTTCAAGGACTCGGTGCGTGGTTCGGACGCCTTCGTGGTGCAGTCCGTCACGCACGGGGTGAACACGTGGGTCATGGAGACCCTGATCATGGTCGACGCGTTGAAGCGTGGTTCGGCGAAGCGGATCACGGTCGTGTTGCCGTTCTATCCGTACTCCCGTCAGGACAAGAAGCACCGCGGCCGGGAGCCGATCTCGGCCCGGCTGGTGGCGGACCTGTTGAAGACCGCGGGGGCGAACCGGATCCTCACCGTGGATCTGCACACTGCGCAGATCCAGGGCTTCTTCGACGGCCCGGTGGACCACCTCTTCGCGATGGACATCCTGGCCGAGTACGTGGAGCGCAAGTACGCCGGCCGGCCGATGACCGTGGTCGCACCGGATTCGGGTCGGGTGCGGGTGGCCGAGCGGTGGACCGACCGGCTGGGTGGTTGCCCGCTGGCGTTCATCCACAAGACGCGGGATCCGCTGAAGCCGAACCAGGTGGTGGCGAACCGGGTGGTCGGCGAGGTCGAGGGTCGGGTCTGCCTGGTCGTCGACGACATGATCGACACGGGCGGCACGATCTGCAAGGCGGCGGACATCCTGAAGGAGTCCGGTGCGGCGGACGTGATCGTGGCGTCGACTCACGCGCTGCTCTCCGACCCGGCCACCGAGCGGTTGAAGAACAGCCCGATCAGCGAGGTGGTGGTGACGAACACCCTTCCGCTGCCGCCGGAGAAGCAGCTCGACAAGCTCACGGTGCTGTCCATCGCGCCGCTGCTGGCCCGGGCCATCCGTGAGGTGTTCGACGACGGTTCGGTGACCACCCTGTTCGGTGGGTTGAGCTGAGCTGAGCGCTGCGGTGACCGGTCGGGTCGGCCTCGTTGGCTGGCCCGGCCGGGGTGCCGGGCGGGTTGGTGTGGGGACTGCCGGAAACCCGGGAATCTGCTCGGGTAGACTGGTGCGGTTGCCACGGCGAGGGTGCCCTGCGGGCCGCTGAGAAGCGCCGCACGGAGGCACCGTGATCGACGCGGTGCTCCGGGCAGTCTGCTGACGCATGAGCCCCTGCGAGCCCCCCGCCCAGCACCGCCAGACGACAAGCTGCCGCAGCGAAGCATCAGGAGTTTCCCCGTGTCCGAGGTAAAGATCAGCGCCGAGCCCCGCACCGAGTTCGGCAAGGGTGGTGCCCGTCGTACCCGCCGGGCCGGTAAGGTGCCCGCCGTGCTGTACGGCCATGGCGAGAAGCCCAAGCACATCGCGTTGCCCGCCCGCGAGTTCGCGGCGGCCATCCGTAAGGGCGGTGCCAACCAGCTCTTCGCGATCGAGGTCAGCGACGGCACTCAGGCGCTGGCGCTGCCGAAGGCGATCCAGCGTGACCCGATCAAGGACACCTTCGAGCACGTCGACCTGCTGCTGGTGCGTCGCGGTGAGAAGGTCACCGTCGACGTTCCGGTCCAGCTGACCGGCGAGGCGGCGAAGGACACGCTGATCGTGCACGACCACGACACCCTCTCGGTGACCGCCGACGCGACCAAGGTGCCGGACCACCTGGAGGCGTCGATCGAGGGTGCCGAGGCGGGCGTCCAGGTCACCGCCGCTGACGTCGAGCTGCCCTCGGGTGTCGAGCTGGCCGCCGACCCGGAGCTGGCGGTCGCCACGGTCACCGCCGCGCCGACCGCGGAGCAGCTCGAGGCGACGCTGCCCGAGGTTCAGACGGCCGACGAGGAGGCCGAGGCCGGCGTCGGCGAGGAGACCGCCGCGGCTGCCGAGGGCGCCGAGGCCGGCGAGCCGGCCGCTGCGGGTGGCGAGGAGACCGCCGAGGCGCGGACCGAGGCCTGAGCGGCCCAGAGGCTGTGCGACAGGCGTCCCCGGGGTTCCCGGGGGCGCCTGTCGGCGTATCGGAACGGGTCGTGGTAGCGGAGGGGACGACGGTGACCGAAGAGACCGGGCCGTGGCTGGTGGCCGGCCTGGGTAATCCGGGTCGGGAGTACGCCGGCAACCGGCACAACGTGGGCTTCATGGTGGCCGACCTGCTGGCCGACCGACTGGATGCCAGGTTCGGCAGGTACAAGCGGGTGATGGCCGATGTCGCCGAGGGGCGGCTCGGCTTCGGTGGCCCGAAGTTGGTGCTGCTCAAGCCGTTGACGTACATGAACCTGTCCGGGGGGCCGGTGGCGGGCCTGGCCCAGTTCTTCCAGGTGGCGCCGGATCGGGTGATCGCGGTGCACGACGAGCTGGACATCGACTACGGGCAGCTACGGGTGAAGCGCGGTGGCGGCGAGGGCGGCCACAACGGCTTGCGGTCGATGTCGAAGTCGTTGGGTACGAAAGATTACGTCCGGGTGCGGTTCGGCATCGGTCGGCCGCCGGGCCGGCAGGATCCCGCTGACTACGTGCTCTCCGATTTCGGCGCGGCGGAGCGTAAGGAGTTGGACTTTCTGGTGGATCGGGCGGCCGATGTGGTGGAGTCTGTGATCACCCGGGGTGTGGAGCCGACCCAGAACCTCTATCACGGCGGGTGAGGGACGGCGGGGTCCGGCAGGGCCGGTAGTCTGCGGGTTCGGCGGCCGGGCGGGGCCGGCTGCGCGGCGTACGCGGATCGTTGCGGCGACGGGAGCCCAGAGCATGAGCAGTCCACCGATGGTCGACGGTGCCTTCGCGCGGTGGTTGGCGGACCGGGCCGGCCAGGCGTTGTTGAGGCTGCGGGCGGAGTTGGGGTTCGCCGATCCCGGTGCGTTGAAGTCGGCGGGGGACAAGGTCTCGCACGAGCTGATTCGTAGCGAGTTGGCGCGGTGGCGGCCGGGTGACGCGGTGCTCTCCGAGGAGGACGAGGGTTCCCGGTTGGCATGGGCGGCGGAGGTGAGCAGCACGTCCCTTTCCCGGTTGACCGCCGACCGGGTCTGGATCATCGATCCGTTGGACGGTACCCGGGAGTTCAGCGAGGAGGGCCGCGCGGACTGGGCGGTGCACGTCGCGCTCTGGGCGCGTAACGCGCCGACGTCGCACGGTCTGGTCGCGGGGGCGGTCGGGTTGCCCGCGCAGCACCGGGTGTTGGGTACGGATGCGCCGCCGGCGTACCCGCCGATGCGGGCGGAGGCGGCGACTGCCGGTGGGGCCGGGCCGATCCGGTTGGCGGCCAGTCGCAGCCGTCCGCCGGTCTTCCTGACCGATGTCGCGGCGGAGGTCGGGGCGGAGTTGGTGCCGATGGGTTCGGCCGGGGCGAAGATCGCGGCGGTGGTCACCGGCGAGGTGGATGCGTACGTCCACGCGGGCGGCCAGTACGAGTGGGATTCGGCGGCGCCGGTGGCTGTGGCGACGGCCACCGGTCTGCATGCTTCCCGGATCGACGGTTCTGCGCTGAAATACAACGAGGCGGACCCGCGCCTGCCTGACCTGCTGGTGTGCCGCAAGGATCTCGCCAGCCGGTTACTTGCAGCGTTGCATCGGCATTGCGGGTAGCCTGGCGCTACTTCCTGACATGTCCGACCGGAAAGGTCTGGAAACCGGATGAGCGAGCGAATCGAGTCGCTGTCATGACCGTCACCCCGGCCTACCAGGTCACCCACCTCGACGCGCTTGAGGCGGAGAGCATCTTCGTGATGCGCGAGGTGGTTGCCGAGATGGAGCGGCCGGTGCTGCTCTTCTCCGGCGGCAAGGACTCGATCGTGATGCTGCGCCTGGCGCAGAAGGCGTTCGCGCCGGCGAGCATTCCGTTTCCGGTGATGCACGTCGACACCGGCCACAACTTTCCCGAGGTGCTGGACTACCGGGACCGGCGGGTGGCCGAGCTGGGTCTGCAACTGGTGGTGGCGAGTGTGCCGGAGGCGCTGGCCAGCGGGCTGGTGCGGGAGCCGGCGGACGGCACGCGCAACCGGATCCAGACGCCGGTGTTGCTGGAGGCGGTGGAGAAGCACCGGTTCGACGCGTTGTTCGGCGGGGCTCGTCGGGATGAGGAGAAGGCACGGGCCAAGGAGCGGGTGTTCAGTTTCCGGGACGAGTTCGGGCAGTGGGATCCGAAGAATCAGCGGCCGGAGCTGTGGTCGCTGTACAACGGGCGACACCATCCCGGCGAGTCGATCCGGGTCTTCCCGCTGTCGAACTGGACCGAGTTGGACGTGTGGCACTACATCGCCCGGGAGCGGATCGAGTTGCCGTCGATCTACTTCGCGCACGAGCGTGAGGTGGTCGAACGCGACGGCATGCTCTACGCGGTCAACGAGTTCCTGCCGGCACGGGTGGGCGAGGAGCGGTTCAAGGCCCGGGTGCGGTACCGCACGGTGGGTGACGCCTCCTGCACGGCGGCGGTGCGTTCCGACGCCGACGCGGTCGACAAGGTCATCGAGGAGGTCGCCGCGACCCGGATCACCGAGCGTGGGGCGACCCGAGGTGACGACCGGGTCAGCGAGGCCGCGATGGAGGACCGCAAGCGGGAGGGCTACTTCTGATGAGCACCGAGACGTTCGCGCCGGCTGCTGCCGAGTCGACCGGCCGGCCGATGGATCTGCTGCGGTTCGCGACCGCGGGCAGTGTGGATGACGGGAAGTCGACCCTTATCGGTCGGTTGTTGTATGACACGAAGTCGCTGTTCACCGACCAGTTGGCCGCGGTGGAGGCGGTCAGCGCGGCCCGGGGCGATGAGTACACCAACCTGGCGTTGCTCACCGACGGGTTGCGGGCCGAACGCGAGCAGGGCATCACCATCGACGTGGCGTACCGCTACTTCGCCACGCCACGGCGTAAGTTCATCATCGCCGACACCCCGGGGCACATCCAGTACACCCGCAACATGGTCACCGGCGCCTCGACCGCGGACCTGGCGCTGATCCTGGTGGACGCCCGCAAGGGTCTGGTGGAGCAGTCCCGACGGCACGCGTTCCTCTGCTCGTTGTTGCGGGTGCCACACCTGGTGCTCTGCGTCAACAAGATGGATCTGGTGGACTTCTCGCAGGAGGTCTTCGATCGCATCGCCGACGAGTTCACCGCCTTCGCCGCGAAGCTGGACGTACCGGATCTGACGGTGGTGCCGATCTCGGCGTTGCGGGGCGACAACATCGTCACCCGTTCGTCGCACATGCCGTGGTACGAAGGCCCGGCGTTGCTGCACCACCTGGAGCGGGTGCACATCGCCAGTGACCGCAACCTGGTCGACGTGCGTTTCCCGGTGCAGTACGTGATCCGCCCCCAGTCGACAACTGTCACCGACTACCGCGGCTACGCCGGCCAGGTGGCCTCCGGGGTGCTCAAGCCGGGTGACGAGGTGATGGTGCTGCCCTCGGGCTTCACCAGCCGAATCACCAGTGTCGAGACCGCCGACGGCCCGGTGGCGGAGGCGTTCCCCCCGATGTCGGTGACGGTCCGCCTGCAAGACGAGATCGACATCTCCCGTGGCGACATGATCTGCCGACCCAACAACGCCCCGGCCGTCGCCCAGGACATCGAAGCGATGATCTGCTGGATGGACGAGACCCGCCCGTTGCAGGTCGGCGGCAGGTACGCCATCAAACACACCACCCGCGCCGCCCGGACCATCGTCCGGGGCCTGCACTACCGCCTGGACATCAACACCCTGCACCGCGACGAGACCGCCACCGAACTCCGCCTCAACGAGATCGGCCGGGTCCGGCTCCGCACCACCATCCCCCTGCTCGCCGACGAGTACCGCCGCAACCGCACCACCGGCGGCTTCATCATCATCGACGAAACCACCAACCGCACCGTCGCCGCCGGCATGATCGTCGAAGCCAGCTGACCCAGCGCGGTGCCGCCGCTGTCGAGCTGATCCGTTGGTGCTGTCGACGGGCCCTGCCCGCGCCACGCCCACCCTCCGCCGGGAGACACCGTCACCCCCAGCGTCCCTTTGCTCTGCTTCACCGGACGCGACGGTTCCTGCCGGAAACCGTCGCGTGGGTTCAAGCAGAGCAAAGGGTGGGCAGGGTGCCCTTCGCTCAGTCGAGGCGGGTGGCTCCGGCGGCGGGGATAGCGGTGG